>JBKJJI010000018.1:0-10662 GCA_046598115.1 Acidimicrobiia bacterium
GCCATGCGCGTGAACGCGGCTGGTGCGATGAGGTTGACCTTGATCCCGTGCTCGGCCCCTGCGGTCGTGAGGCTGCGGGTGAGCCCGATGACGGCGCCCTTCGCGGTCGCGTAGGAGAGGTTGTGGGGCAGCCCGAACAGCCCCGCCGACGTGGTCATGACGATGCGGCCGTAACCCCGGTCGACCATGTGCGGCCACGCGGCGCGCGTCGTGTTGAACGAGCCGGTGACGTGCACCGCGAGGTGTTGCGCGAGGTTGTCGGCGTCGGCCTTCGGGAACCCAGCCCAGCGGATGATGCCAGCGTTGTTGATCAGGACGTCGATCCGCCCGAGCTGCTCGACCGCGGCACCGATCAGCGCCTCGGCGCCCGAGGTCGTGGACACGTCGCTGGTGTCGGCGATCGCGGTGCCGCCGGCGGCACCGATCTCGGCGACGACCGCGGCTGCCGGTCCGGTGTCAGCGCCCTTGCCCGTGATCGAGCCACCGAGGTCGTTGACGACGACCCGCGCACCCCGTTCGGCGAGCAGGAGGGCGTGGGCCCGGCCGATCCCGCGTCCCGCGCCGGTGACGACGGCGACGCGCCCCTCGAAGCTGTGCGTGTTCAACGGAACCCGTCTCTCACTGCCGCCGGTGTGTACCGACCAGTCACTATAAACTTTGGCTCTCGGACCTCGACGCGGGAGCGTGCATTGTCCGCCGTCGGGTACTCGACCTCCGATCGCATCGGCGTCATCACCCTCAACCGTCCCGAGGCACGCAACGCGGTGAACCGCGAGATGGCGCTCGGTCTCGAGGCTGCCGTCGACCGCGTGGAAGACGACCCCGAGGTGTGGGTCGGGGTCCTGTGCGCGAACACCGGGGAGCAGGAGCGCCCCGTGTTCTGTGCGGGCGCCGACCTCAAGGTCATCCAGGAGACGGGATCCGCCGCGTCGCTCGACACCGAGCGAGGCGGGTTCGGCGGGTTCGTGTACCGGGAGCGCACGAAGCCGATCGTCGTGGCGGTCGACGGCCTCGCGACCGCGGGCGGCCTGGAGATCGTCCTCGCAGCCGATGTCGTCGTGGCGACGTCGCGGTCCGCGTTCGGACTCGCGGAGGTGCGGCGCAACCTTGTCGCGGCGGCGGGCGGCCTCTACCGCCTGCCACGAACGATCGGTCGAGCGGCGGCGATGGACGCGATCCTCACCGGAGCACCGATCGATGCGCGTCGCGCGTTCGATCTCGGGCTCGTGAGCCGGCTCGTCGAGCCCGGCGCTGCCCTCGACGAGGCCTTGCGCGTCGCTGGCGAGATCGCCGCGGCTGCGCCGCTCGCAGTGCAGGGAAGCCGGCGGGTCGTGCTGCTCGCAGAAGACGAGAGTGAAGGGGTGCTCCGTCGCACCTCGCGGGAGCTGTTGGACGGCCTGCTGGAGTCCGAGGATGCGGAAGAAGGCCTGGCCGCGTTCGCCGAGAAGCGGCCACCACGCTGGCGGGGTCGCTGATGTCCGAAGCCGCCGTCCCCGGCCGGAGTGCGAAGTGGTCGGCGCGTCGCGACGCGATCATCGACACCTCGGCACAGGTGTTCGCGCGTCAGGGATACCACGCGACCGGGATCGCCGAGCTGTGTGCGGTCAACGGCTTCGGCAAAGGCGCGTTCTACTACTACATCGGCTCGAAAGAGGAGCTCCTCGCCGCGATCCACGATCGCGTGATGGACGAGGTGATGGTCGGCGCGGCGCGCGTCGCCGAAGCCGGCGGGTCCCCCTCCGAGCAGCTGGCCATGCTCGGCGACGAGCTGCTCGACGTCATCCATCGCTATCCCGACCACGTCTGGGTCTTCCTGCACGAGTTTCCGGCGCTCACGGAGGATCGGGCGGAGCAGTTCCGCGTTCGTCGGCGGACCTACGAGCGCCGGGTGGAGGAGATCCTGCAGGCGGGCATCGACGCAGGGGAGTTTCGTGACATCGATCCGAGGCTCACGGCGTTCGCGTGGCTCGGCATGCACAACTACACGTACCTGTGGCTGAAGCCGGGAGGAGCGGTGTCGGCCCGCGATGTCGCGAAGCCGTTCGCCGACATCTTCATCCACGGGATCGCCAGGCGCGACCCGCCGAGCTAGGCGGAGACCGGGACGTCGAACCCCAGGAGTCGACCGAGCGTGCCGCCCAGGATGGCTGCACGCTCCTCGTCGGGGACGCCGACGAACTGCTGCGCGTTCAGCTCCCGGCTCCCGCGGAACGTGCCTTCCGCGTGGGGATAGTCGTTGCCCCACACGATCGTCGACACCCCGGTGATGTGCCGGCACGCGATCGCCACGGGGTCGTCCTGGAACTGGACGTGGAACTGGCGCTGCACGTACTCGCTCGGCTTCAGCGGGTACGGCCACTTCTCGTTCAGGCGGAAGAGCTGGGCCATGTTGGGCTGGTCGGTCTCGGGCCGGTCGTCGTCCCAGATCCCCAGCCACCAGTCGGCGTCCTGGCCGATCCCGGTGACCCAGCACTTGTCCATCGCGCCGACCAGCGACGCCAGCCAGTGGGCGTTGAACTCGATGAGCGAGAAGTGCAGGTCGGGGTAGCGCTCGGGGACGCCGCCACCGATCAGTTCGCAGATGACTTGCTGGGGGACGATCGCGCCGTAGATCGACTGGGTGACCATCCGCTTCGACGCGGACCGTTCGGTCATGGGCTGGTTGACCTGCGCCGCCGACTCCATGACGACCTTGAGCGTCGTGGAAGCCGGATCGTTCACCTTCACGCCGCCGGTCTGGGTGTGGATGAACACCTGGACGCCGGTGGCCTGCGCCGCGGCCCAGACGGGGTCGAGGTCGCGTGAGTAGTAGGGGATCGGTGGCGTCGAGGGGAGCAGGATGGCGCGGAAGCCGCTGGCCGCGACCCGTTCGATCTCCGTGACCGCCTCATCGATGTCGGTGAGTGGGATGGGCGCGGTGGGCGCGAGGCGTGAGAAGAAGGGTGCGAATCGCTCGACGACGTAATCGTTGTAGACGCGAGCGTGGGCCATCGAGAGCTCGTGGTCGTCGGAGTAGAGCCCGAACAGTGACAGGTTGGGATGCAGCACCTGGGCGTCGACGCCGTCGAGGTCCATGTCCTCGAGGATGTGCTCGGGGTCGCCTTCGGGCATCCGCCCGCCGGTCTGGCGGTAGCGCGAGACCGTCCAGCCCTCGAATCCCGGCGTGTGCAGTCGACGGAACTTCGTCGCGCCGCCCTCGACGAACGGTTCGATCTCGAAGTCCTCTTCCCACACTCCTCGATCACGCAGGTGCTTGGGGAGACGCGTCTTGAACAGGTCGGTGGGCTCGAGGAGATGCCCGTCGCCCGAGACGACGAAGTCCTTGTCCGCCATGTCGATTCGACTCTTTCTCGTGTGGTTGCGCGCCGATTGTGAATTCAGGCTAAACCAACCGGTCGGTACAGGCAACGCGTGACCCACGAGGAGCCGGGGCCCGAGCGGCCCGGCGGCGGAGCCGCCGAGAGCGGGAGAGGCGAGCGATGACGAAGCGGTGGAAGCAACGACCGGACGGCTCGACGTGGGGCGACTGGGGCGACGACGACGAGCTCGGCCGCATCAACCTGCTCACCCCCGAGAAGGTCCTCCAGGGGGTGCGCGAAGTCGAAGCCGGGATCACGTTCAGTCTCAGCCTGCCGCTCGACTACCCCGGAGGAACGTCGCTCAACCAGCGGCGTCACCCGCCCGTGCTCGCGCCGACCGAGGACATGGACGGCACCCCCGACGTCTTCTACAACGTCCACCAGAGCCAGATGGAGAAGTGGGGCCACCCCAAGTACGTCGACGTGTGGGCCGACGACAAGGTCACCCTCTGGCTGCAGTACTCGACGCAGTGGGACTCGCTCGCGCACGCAGGCGCCGAGTTCGACGTCGTCGGCGACGGCGTCGAAGAGGCTGTCTTCTACAACGGGTACCGCGCCGGGGTCGACCTCGTCGGACCGAAGGCCGACGCGGCGGACGACGGTGGCGACCATGCGTGCTTTGCGCACCACCTCGGCCTCGAGCACATGGCCTTCCATGGCGTGCAAGGCCGCGGCGTGCTCATCGACCTTGCACACCACCTCGGCCACGAATGGCGGGGCGTCGACCGCACGACGCTCGAGGAGATCATGGCGGCCGACGACGTTGTCGTGGAGCCCGGCGACATGGTCCTGTTCCACACCGGCTTCGCCACCAAGGTCCTGGAGTGGAACCGCGAGCCGGATCCCGAGCAGATCCACACGACGTGCACGTACCTCGACGCGCGCGACCCGGGGATCCTGGAGTGGATCACGGAGTCACAGATCTCGGCGCTGGTGGCCGACAACTACGCGGTCGAGGGGATGGTGGGCAGGGATCGCGACGAGAGCCGGCACTCGTTGTTGCCCATCCACCACCTCTGCCTCTTCAAGCTCGGCATCCCCCTCGGCGAGCTGTGGTACCTGCACGAGCTCGCGACGTGGCTGCGGGCGCACGACCGGAGCCGCTTCCTGCTCACCGCGCCCCCGTTGCGGTTGCCCGGCGCGGTGGGCTCACCGGTCACTCCGGTCGCGACAGTGTGAACGCCTGGTAGTCGGTCTCGCGGACCTTCGCGATCTCCGTGAAGAGCTTCGGCCGGCCCGCCGAGTTCAGGAGGTATCGGCGCGGCTTGCCCGGGATGTTGGCGCCGAAGAAGTAGCTGCTCCGCCCGAACGCGGCGGGGGATTGCTCCGCGACCCGGTCGACCATGCTCGTCCACTTCTCCTCCGCCGCCTGCGTCACCTCGATCGTGTCGTAGCCGTGGTCGCGCACGTACACGAGCGTGTCGGTGATGAAGTCGACCTGATCCCCGTTGTACCGCGGGTTGTTCCCCGCCGCGGCGTGCGGTCCACCGGGGAAGAAGAAGTTCGGGAAGCCGGTGGTCTGGACGCCGAGGAACGTCTGCGGTCCGTCGGCCCAGTGGTCCGCGAGCGTGAGACCGTCCCGCCCGCGGATCCCCATCCGCGCAAGCGCGCCGGTGCCGAAGTCGAAGCCCGTGGCCCACACGATGATGTCGACCTCCTGCGTGCCTTCCGCGGTCTCGATCCCCGTCTCGGTGATGCGCACGATCGGCGTCGCTCCGAGGTCGACGATCGACACGTTCGGCTTGTTGAACGTCTCGTAGTAGCCGGTCACGAACGGCGGCCGTTTCTCGCCGAAGCGGTGGTCCTTGGGGATGAGCATCTCCGCCGTCTCGGGATCGTCCACGATGCCCCGGACCTTCTCGGCGACGAACTCGCACCACTGCGCGTTGGCGTCGGGATCGAGCATCAGGTCGGTGTAGTTGCTGGTGAGCTTCGAGAAGCCGGGGCTCGCCCACATCGTCTCGAAGAACGCCCTGCGCTCCTCGTCCGAGTCGTCGAAGGCACCGCGATCGTGGGCGGGGTGGTGGAATCCGTGGAGCGACGTGTTCAGGATCTCGCGCAGCGACTCGAAGTCGGCCCGCAGCCGCGCCTGCTCGTCGGTGGTGATCGGCGCGTTGTTGAGCGGTGTGCACCAGTTCGCGCTGCGCTGGTACACCGTGAGCGACGCGACCGCGTCGGCGATGGCAGGGACCACCTGCACGCCGCTCGATCCGGTGCCGATGACGGCGACGCGCTTGCCGGCGAAGTCGACGGGGTCGCGGGGCCACAAGCCGGTGTGGTACGACTCGCCGCCGAAGCGCTCGCGCCCGGGCACGTCGGGGAAGAACGGTACCGACAGCACACCCGTTGCCGCGATGAAGAACTGGGCCCGGACGTCCGCGCCGTCGCTGGTCGCCACGATCCACGCCGCGGCCGACTCGTCCCAGCGCGCCGACATGATCGTGACGTCGAAGCGCATGTCGCGCCGGAGGTCGAACCGGTCGACGACGTGGTTCAGGTAGCGCTCGATCTCCGGCTGCTCGGCGAAGTGCTCCTTCCACTCCCATTCGTCGAAGAGCTCCTTCGAGAACAGGTAGCCGTAGGTGTAGCTCTCGGAGTCGAACCGCGCGCCGGGGTACCGGTTCCAGAACCACGTGCCCCCGACGCCGCTGCCGGCCTCGAGCAGCGTCGCCGAGAAGCCGGCCTCACGCGCGCGGTGGAGCTGGTAGATGCCGGTGATGCCCGCGCCGACGACCAGCACGTCGACATCTACACCGACCGGCACATCGACGTCGGGCGCGGGCGGCACGGCCCGGATTGTACCGACCGGTTAGTATTCCGCCCCGATGCGGTGGGCGATGGAGCTTCCCGACCGGGTCCCGAAGGAGCGCTACTTCGCCGCCGACTTCTTCGCGGCGGAGGCGGAGCAGCTGTGGTCGCGCGTCTGGCAGATGGCATGCCGGCTCGAGGAGATCCCGGAGGCCCACGACTACGTCGAGTACGAGATCCTCGACCAGTCCGTCGTCGTGGTGCGCACCGAGGACCTCGGGGTGCAGGCCTTCCAGAACTCGTGCCGCCATCGGGGCGTCAAGGTCGCCGAGGGTCGCGGGACCTGCGAACGCGGGTTCATCTGCCCCTTCCACGGGTGGTGCTACGGCCCCGACGGCACGAACACGCGCATCCCGAGGCGGAAATCGTTCGCCGAGCACAACCTCGCGCCGGGCGACATCGACCTGGTCGCGGTGCGCTGCGAGGTCTGGGGTGGCTGCGCGTGGGTCACGTTCGACGCCGACGCCCCGCCCCTCCGGCAGTGTCTCGAGCCCGCCGCGAGCATCCTCGACGCGTGGGACGTGGAGTCGTTGCGAACCGAGTGGTGGTACGCGGCCCGCCTCCCGGTGAATTGGAAGCTCGCGGTCGAGGCGTTCGTCGAGGCGTACCACGTCGTCGAGACCCACCCGCAGCTCGACATCCCCGGGATGCGGTACTCGATGGGCAGCGGTGCGGACTTCGATCCGCGCGCCTTCGTCGATGCCGAGATCTCGTACCTGCGCACGATGAGCGACGGCATGGCAGGGATGGTGCACGCCAACGACGTGCGCGTCGCCGAAGGCCTGCGCGACCTCGAGCTGCCCACCGGCCCGACGCTCGCCGTGGCCGCGTGGAACCGAGCGCTCAACGATGCCGTGATGGCCTGGCACCGCGCCGCAGGGACCGAGATCCCGGACCTCAACGAGCTCGACGAGCGCGGGTTCAACGAGACCTTCTACCAGTGCTTCCCGAATTACTTCGTGCTTCCCATGTACAGCAGCGCGTCGTCCTACCGCTTCCGTCCACTCGGGGCGGAGGAGACGCTGATGGAGATCTGGTCGCTCACCCGGTTCCCGGACGACAGCGAGCCGGTGCGGCCCACGCCCCCCGAGGTCTGGGAGTGCGACGACGCGCGGTGGCCGCCCATCCCGACGCAGGACTTCTCGAACCTGCCGCGACAGCAGCGGGGCCTGCACGCGAAGGGCTTCGAGTACATGCGTCTCTCGGAGCGCATGGAGGGTCACATCTCGAACTTCCAACGGACGATCGACGGCTACCTCGCGGGCGTGCCCCAGGAGCGGCTCCTCGCGGCGCTGCAGGCCGTCAACGTCTGTCCGTTCGACCAGCCGATCGCCGATCTCGGCCTCTGAGCACGGTTCGGCGGCGGTACGACGTGACGAGGGAGAAGGGAAGGCGGCTCGGATGAGCACGAAGGCGACGTACGCCGACGTCGTCGCGGGTGTGTGCGCCGCGATCGCCGAGTACACCCACGCGCTCGACGACGGGAGGGCCGACGATGTCGTCGCGACCTTCTGCCCCGACGGCGTCGTCGAGATCCCGGGGATGGGCACCCATGCGGGCCACGATGCCCTCCTTGCCGCCTACACCAAGTGGAAGCCGAGGCGACCCCAACGCCACCTCGTCGTCAACACCCACGTCACCGACTGGAACCACCACGAAGCGAGCGCGACGAGCGACGTGGTCTTCCTCCTCCAGGGCGACGACGGCTGGGCCGTCCAGGTCGTCGGTCGGTACCGTGACACCCTCCACTGCGACGACGGCGCATGGCGTTTCCACCACCGTTCGGCCGAGTTCGTGACCTAGCGCGAGGCTCCGAACGCAAGCCCGGAATGCCGTCCTCGGGGTTGCTGCCGGCGCTTCCCGGCGAATCGTCGACATGAACGGCCTCGTTGCGGCGATGTACGGAGGGTTCGCCTGTGCCGGTGGTTGAACAGGACTCACGTCGCGACACCACGATCGTGAAGCGGGACGCCGCCGGGCTCGAGCTCGCGAACGTCGACCCCGCGGAGGCGCTCGCGATGTTCGACGCGGCCATCGATTCATCGCTTCCGTGTGAGAATGATCGAGAGGAAGGGACGGTCCCGATGTCGACCGAGCGCGCGACCGAGACTTCCCCTGACGAATGGCGCCGCATCTCGGTCCTGAGCGAGGTCCGAGATCCCGAGGCGGGATGGACCCGACAGTGCGTCGACCAGTGGCTCGAGTCGACCCGCCGCTGGTCACCCTCGTCCGGGTGGCTCCGCAACGATGCGCGCCGAGGAAGCCAGGTCGTGATCGAGGCGGTCGCTTCGATCGCCGACCGGTTCCGGGGGCGCCCGTTCGAGGTGATGTCGAGGGTCGGCGCCGTGGAGTTCGTGCTCGAGCACGCGAGCGTCGAGGCGAAGGGTGCCGCTGATCGCGGGTTGACGGCGCCGTTGCAGGCAGCAGCCGATCTCGCAGCGCGGTCGTGGGACCTCGTCGTCCCGGGACTGGGCGCGGTGGTCGAGGGCTTCGGGTCGGCCATGGCGTTCGACATCCCGGTGCAATTCGCGGCCGAGGACCTGCGTCTTCGCCTCACCGCCCGCGACGTGCGGGTCGCCGACCACGGTCTGGGAGCCGCGATCGCGCTCGTGCACGCGCCGCGCATCGAAGCGACGCCAGTACCGACGCTGGTGACCGGCGCGATCGACCTGTTCCTCGACCTGGACCACGCGACGGTCTCGACGTTGCTCGCACGCGCCGACTCGCGTTGGCGGGCGGTGGTGCGGCGCGACGGGCGCGTCGGGCTGCGGCGATCACGCAGCCCGTGGTCACTGGGCCTCGAGCTCGCCGCCACCGGGACCGGGGTGCGCGTCGACGCTCGACGCGTCGGCATCGGCAGGATCGAGATCGCGTTACCCCGGCGCCCACGAGTGAGCCGCTCGGTGGGGTTGCTGCCGACCTCTGGAGGGCTCGAGCTCACGGCAGTGGACGTCGGGCCCGATGGCGCCCTCCGCGCGCGGCTGCGCATCGAGGATGGGCTGCGCGAGGTCGTGTCGCTCGACGCGCTGCGGGAGCTCGTCAGCCTCGGGATCCCCCGTCTCTCCCTGTTCGATGTGTCGCGCGACGCCCCGGTGGAGGAGCACGGGAGCTAGCCCGACACGGCCGCGCGCGAGTGCCGCTCGCGCCCGGTAGCGTCGACCGCCGTGCAGGCCTGGCAGGTGCATCGACATGCGCCGCCTCCTGACGCGCTCGCGCTCGTCGAGATCGCGGCACCGGAACCGGGGAAGGGCGAGGTTCGGCTGCAGGTGCGTGCGGCCGCCGTCGGCTTGCCCGACGCGCTCATGTGCGCCGGGACCTATCCACTCACTCCGCCCCTGCCGTTCGTGCCGGGCCAGGAGGTGTGCGGGATCGTGGACGCCGTCGGCGACGGGGTCGATCTCCCGGTCGGCAGCCGGGTGATGGCGGTCACCAGCTTCATGGACGGGCGTGGTGGTTTCGCCGATTCGACGATCGCCAGTGCCGGCACCGCGTTCCGGGTGCCCGACGAGATGACCGACGCCGAGGCCGCCGGGTTCCGCATCGCGTTCTTCACGGCGTGGATCGGGCTCGTCCGTCGTGGAGCGGTCGAGCCCGGCGAGTGGCTGCTCGTGCTGGGCGCCGCCGGTGGATCCGGCGCTGCGGCGGTCCAGCTGGGGCGCGCGCTCGGTGCACGCGTCATCGCGGTCGCGTCGGGTGTCGATCGGCTCGCTGCGTGCGCACGGCTCGGCGCAGAGGTCCTCGTCGATCGCACGACGGAGTCGGTCGGCGAGGCCGTGCTCGCAGCCACGGGCGGACGCGGCGCGGACGTCGTCTACGACCCGGTCGGTGGCGAGCCCGCAGCGGCCGCCGTGCGCGCGCTCGCACCCGGTGGCCGACTGCTCGCCGTCGGATTCGCGAGCGGGGAGTGGGCACGCGCCGACACCGCCAGCCTCGTGCGCAGGAACTGTTCGCTGGTCGGCGTGTATGCCGGTGGCTACACCCGCGCCGAGAGCGAAGCCGACCACGAGTCGCTGCTCGCCCTCGTGGCCGACGGGCTCCTCGTCGGTGCCGTCACTGCGTTGCCGTTCGACCGCCTGCCCGATGCGGTGTCGGCCGTGGCCGATGGGTCGGCGGTTGGCAAGCTGGTGGTCGAGGTCACGGCGACGCCGTAGGTCGATCTCTTCGCCCATGCTTGGAGGGCACGGAAGCCCGCGTCGAGATGCCGCGTCCGGTGCCCCATACTGGTTGTCAGCCGCGACGGGGCGTCCGTCGTGTTGCCGCGACGACCGGAGCTCATCATGCCCATAACGCTCGAACCGCGCCCTACCCGCGATCGCGAGGTGACCGTGCGCGTCGTCACGGACGACGGCGGACGACGGCAACGGCCGCGCCGGACTTTCATGGGCATGCTGGGCAGCCTCGCGTTCGGCGCGACGGCGATCGTGCTCGTCGTCCTGCTGCTCGGCGCGCTCACCGGCCTGCTCAGCATCGGGAACCCGTTCAAGGGCACGACGAC
>JBKJJI010000041.1:0-4802 GCA_046598115.1 Acidimicrobiia bacterium
ATCCGGATCACCACCGAGGAACTGCTCGAGGAGCGCGCCGAGGTCACCGAGCTCGGCCTCGTCTGACGAGCCGTCTCTTCGTGTTCTGGCGTCGAGGAAGGGTCGCTCGGACCCCCCGTGCGACGCCAAAACGGGTAGGAGAGCGTGGAGGGATGCGATGACGCTGCGATGGTGGTCGCATCCCACGCCGATCGGTGCGCTGGGGGTGACGGTCGGCGAGGCCGGGGTGTGTCGGATCTCGCTCCCTGGCGCGGACCCCGTACCGCCGCCGGAGGCGGTCGAGGAGCGGGTCGACGCGTTCGCCCGTCAGCTCGACGAGCACTTCGACGGCACCCGCCGCACCTTCGATGCGGACCTCGATCTCTCAGGGGCCCGCACCCCGTTCCAACGCGAGGTGCTGCTCGCGCTGCGTCGAGAGGTCCCGTGGGGGACCACCGTCACCTACGGCGAGCTCGCGGAGATCGTGGGGCGACCGCGTGCGGCGCGGGCCGTCGGCACGACGATGGCGTCGAACCCGGTACCGCTCGTGGTGCCGTGCCATCGGGTGGTGGCATCTGCCGGCAACGGGGCGGTGCGCCTCGGCGGCTACGGCGGGGCCGACGGGCGCCCCGAGATGAAGCGAGTGCTGCTCGCGATCGAAGGGGTGCAGGTCCCCGACTGAGCCGCGTTACTTCGCGCCGGCTTCCTTGGCCTCGCCGGCCTCTTCGGTTGGCGGCGGTGGCGTCGAGAGCCCGAGCTCGGAACGCAGCTCGCTGAGGCGGGCCTGGGCCTCCGCGCTGGCCTGGGCCTGCTCGACCTCGAGCATCTTCGTGTCGACGGACGCGCCCGTGAGATCGGTCGTGGCCTGGGCCTTCGAGAGCCGCTTCTCGATCTTGTCGCGCACCTGCTCGAAGGTGGGGACGTCGTCGCCCACCGTCTCCGAGAGCTGCGTCATGGCGTTGTTCATCTGCTCTTGCATCTTCGCCTGGTCGAGCTGGCTGAGGAGCTTCTCGCGTTCGGCGAGCTTCTTCTGGAGCGCCGACGAGTTCTGGGTGACGGCCTGCTTCGCCTTCTCCGATGCCTGCGTGGCGTCGAGCAGGCTCTTCTTCATCTGCTCGATCTGGGATTCGAGGCTGATGAGCTTGTTCGCGAACGCCTCCGCGGCTTCGCCCATCGACACCGCCTTGTCGGCGTTGCCGGCGCGCGTCTCCTGGTCGGAGAGCAGCAGTGCCTGGCGGGCCGACGCGTTGGCCTTCTCGTAGTCGTCGAGGGAGCGGTCGAGCTTCAGCTGCAGCTGCTTCTGGTTCGCGATGACGTTCGCCGCCTGCTCGGTGAGCTTGCGGTGCTGCTCCCGCGCCTCGGTGATCGCCTGCTCCAGCTGCACCTTCGGATCCGCCGACTCCTCGAGCTTCAACCCGAGCTTCGCCCCGAGGTACTTCCACCACTTCTTGATCGCTTTGAACATGCCGCAAACACTATCTGCGGTGAGCGCCCAACGAAACGCCGCCACGGCAAGAGCCGAGGTGTCTCGAGACCAAGGCGCTCCCACCCCAGCCCAAGGGCGGCGCGACGACGGCAGAGCACCAGGCTGTCGTGGCGACCGACGACCCGATGTTGTCGAGGGCGGCCGACGAACTACCCGAAGTGGTCTTGGGGTGGGGCCATGGGCCGCCGAAGAGCGCCCAGTCAAGGGCGGCGCGGCGACGGGTGAAGTCGTGGAGGTGGGGCCGGAGGCCGGCGAAGAGCGACTGGGGTGTCGGAGTCGATGAGGCGGGCTCCGGCCCCACAGCAACGTCCGGCTAAGCCGTGGCCGCAGTCCCGCCCGCCTCTTCGAGCGCAACCCTGAGGCTCTCCATCTCCCCGACCAACGCTTCGACGTCCCCCCCGAGCCCGCCGAGCTCCCCGACGTCCTCTGCCTGGATCGACAGCTCGATGGCCCGGGCGACCGCCTCGTCGAGGCGGGCGTCGAGGAGCCGCAGCCGGTCCTTGGCGTCGGTCGCGACGGCGGCCAGCCGGTCGGCGGAGTCGACCTGCGACTGGAGCGCCGCGACCGTCGCGTCGGCCGACGGCCCCGGGCTCGCCTTGGCGGCCTGCTGGGCCACCTCGAGCTCGCGGTGTGCCGACGGGGAGTCGAGGTTGGCGATGGCGTCGACGAGCGCGTCGCCGCGCCGCGCCACCCGCCAGACCTCGCCGACCCCGGCGTCGATGCGCTCGCCGATCTCGACGAGCCGTTCGCGCAGCGGACCCGGGTTGGTCGCGCTCACGGCACGGCGGTAGCGGCGCTGGGCGTCGAGCGCCTCGCGCACGAACCCCCGCCAGGGATCGGAGATGCTCATCGGGTCGATGCGCATCCCCCGTGCGCGCCGGGGGAGCAGCGTCGCGACGCGCGCGAGCCAGGCGAGTGCGCCGATGCCCACGATTCCGAGGATGGGTAGCCCCCCGAGGATCGCGGCGGCGGCGCCTCCGCCGGCGAGAAGGATCGCCGAGGGTGCCATGACCGCGTCGGCCGTCCCGCGGTTCTTCCACTGCTCGGGAAGCCCCTCGATCACGCCCACTAGAAGTTGCTCACCACCGCGTTGAACACGTTCACGATGGTCGCGGGGTCGACGGCGCTGTATGCCGCGGCGTTGGTGGCCTCGGCCATGCGCTTCAGCGTGGACTCGTCGGCGTCGTTGCCGTACGCGATCGTGAAGATCCTGACGGGAGTCGTCGACTCGCCCTCCGTCGTGGTGCGCAACTTCGCGAGTAGGCCCGCGAGGTCCTCGTTGCGGGGATCCTCGTTGCGGCCGTCGGTGAGGAGCACGACTGCGTTGATCCGGGTGGGATCGAAGCCTTCGCGCATGAACGTGTACGCGTCTTCGGCAGCCGTGTACAGCGGTGTTCCCTGGGTCGGCTTGAGTCGCTCGATCTCGCGCGCGATGTCGGGCTTGTTCGCGGAGATCGGTCCGATCGGGACGAGGTCGAGGTAGTCGGTGGGCTCACGGTTGCTGATCTCGGTGGAGAAGATCCGCAGCCCCACCTCGTCCTCGGGTTGGAACTGGTCGAGGGCGGCGATCGCCGCTCGCTTGGCGAGGTCGAGCTTGGTGGCACCGGTCTTCGGGTCGGCCTCTTCACCCATCGAGCCCGACACGTCGACGACGAGCAGCACCCGGGCCTTCTTGCGGACCCGGTTCCACTGGTCGATCACGCCGGCGAGCACCGCGGGCTCCGGGACTTCGAGGGTCGTCTGGGGCTGCGACGGGTCGAGGCCGTTCGCGGCCGTGATGGGCTTGCCGATCGCGACGGCCGGGTTCCCGGGGCGGAAGCCGTACTCGAGCACCCGGCGCTGGTTCTGCGCGCTGGTGACGAACTTCGTGAACGCCCGCGCCGCGCTGGCCTCGGTGTCGGAGACCCATGGTGCGTCGAGGACGATCAGCGGGTTGTCGCTGAAGAGCGTACCCTCCTTCGGGTAGATCGCGACGAGCGGGACACGCGGCTTGCGAGGCTGCTCACCCGGGTCGAGGATCCCGTCGGGGTTGCCGCGGTTGTAGTCGACGACCGACTTCTCTTCGATGGCTACCGCCGACGCGTACCCGTACGGATCACCGCGTCGGTCGGCGCGGTACAGGTTGTTGAGGAACGTGAGCGTCGTGTCGCCGTAGTGCACGACGGCCGACTCCACGCCCCGCGCGAACGCGTCGACCTCGGGCCGGGTGAGGTCCTCCAGCGTGAGGTCGGACGTCTTGCCGGTTGCCGCGTAGTACTGGGCGACCGTCTGGGCGAGGCCGCTCGTGGAGAAGTTCGGGTTGGTCTTGCCGAGCCGGAACGGGCCCCACTCGGGATGGCCCTTCCCGGCCCAGCCTGCGGGGTCCTGGGAGAGTGCGAGGACGTCGGAGAACCCGATCGGCGTCGCCGGGTAGCCGAGCGCGTCGGCCATCGGCTGGGGCATCGCGATCACGAGCGGGGTGAGCATGAACGACGTGCCGGGCGTGGTGACGTACGCGTCCTTGCCGTCGTCGGCGCGCCTTTGGTCGAGCACCGCGCCCCACGTGCTCGCGGCCGGCGACCAGATGACCGGGCGCGGCCCGTTCGCAGCGGGCTTGGGCCAGTCGGCGGCGAGAAGGGTGGCGGCGGCGCCCGATGACGCCTTGGTCACGCGCACGGTCACGCACCGGCCGTTCACCTCGGCGTCGGCCGACCGACCGAAGCGCTTGGCGAGGTCGGTGAGCAGCTCGAGCTTCTCGGGCGACGACGCGATGTCGACGGTGACGCACGACTGTGCCGCGGCCGGGAGTGCGCCCGCGGCGACGCCGGTGAGTGCGGTCCCCACCACGAGCGCCGCCGCGATCGCGCGCCGGGGCCGGGGCCGGGGCCGGTGCCGGTGCAGGTACAGGTGCAGGTTCGAGGTCATCCGGTGATCTCCCGCCAGGTCTCGAGGAGTGCGACGAGCGATCCCGCATCAGGGAGGTTCGCCCGGGCCGGGAGCGCCGGCTTGGTCGGGATCCCGGTCGCCCGTTCCCTCCCGTCGACGCGCCACCCGGCTCGGGCGAGCGCAGCGGTCCCGTCGTCGCCCGTGAGGAGCTCACCGAGCGCGGCAGCGCCGGGCGCCCCCATGATCGGTGCGTAGACGACGTCGAGGGTGCTCACGGGGGCAGGGTAGAGCAGCGCCACCTGTTCCCGACGGTCGCGTGCGGCCTTCGCGAGCAGCGGGCCGGCCTCGGCCTCGTATGTCCCGACCGCGTCGTACGCCGCCGGCCCGGCGGTGAGCATCCGCTCGAAGGGCGACGCGGCCGCGGTGATGCCACTCGGCACGGCGCGTTCCAGCCGGCCGAACCACTCCAGGA
>JBKJJI010000112.1:0-3911 GCA_046598115.1 Acidimicrobiia bacterium
CTGCTGGGGGCCGGGACGCCCCCGCGATCCCGCAGCCCGTCGACCCCACGACCACCACCGTCCCCCCGTACGGATCGCTGGAGGTCGCCGTCTCCGTGTCGGGGACGCCCGCGACGCCGCCACGGGCGAGGGGTACCCCTTCGTCCTCACGGTGAGCTGCGGCGACAGCATCGTGCTCCCGGCGGGCGGGGTCCTCACCTTCGCGTCGCCCGCGAGCGGCGCCCAGACGATCCCCGGGCTCCCCGCGGGGGTCCGGTGCACGGTGGCCGAGACCGCGACGGGCGGGGCCGATCAGGTGGAGGTGGCTCCGGCGGCCGGCGTGACGATCGCCGAAGGTGTCGCGAGCCGGATCACGGTCGCGAACACCTTCGTCGCCGATGTCCCGTCGACGACCGTCCCCCCCGACCACGACATTGCCGCCGGACACGGAGCCGCCTGGTGCCGACGTGCCACCCGACGGGAGTGCGCCGTCGGACGAGCGCGCCGCCCCCGCGCGCCGCCCCCACGCGCGAGGAGGAGGTGGTGAGCTCGAAGGAGCTCGCCGAGGTCCTGAGTGACGAGGTGCTGAAGTCCTACGGCGGTGGCCATTACGACGACGACGGGGAGATCAGGGTCACCAAGAAGGTGAGCTCGGGGTCGACGACGCAGTCCGTCCTGTTCGTGCTGACCGGCCCGAGCTGCCCGACGACGACCTCGTGCACCTGATGACGCCACCGATGACGCTGATGCCGACGACACGGTCGTGCGCGCCCGGGCCCCTGACGCGGGCTAGCGCTTCTTGAACTGCGGCGTGCGCTTCTCGGCGAACGCCTTCGGGCCTTCCTTGGCGTCCTCGGAGTTGAAGACCGCCTGTCCGTAGTCGTGCTCGTGCGCGAACGCCTCGGGCTCGGTCATCCCGATCGTCTCGTGGAGCGTGCGCGTGATCGCCTCGACCGCGAGTGGACCGTTGGCGGCGATCACCCCTGCGATCTCGTGCGCGCGGGCGAGTGCATCGCCGTCGGGGACGACGTGACCGATCAGCCCGATCTCCTTGGCCTCTGCCGCGCTGAGGTGCTTCCCGGTGAGGAGGATGTCGGCGGCGACGGTGTAGGGGATCTGGCGGGCGAGGCGCACAGCCGAGCCGCCCATGGGGTACAGCGACCACCGCGCCTCGCTCACACCGAACTTCGCCGACTCCCCGGCGACCCGGATGTCGGTGCCCTGGAGGATCTCGGTGCCACCGGCGATCGCGTTGCCCTCGACCGCGGCGATGATCGGCTTGGTCGGACGGTACGTCTTGAGGAGCCCCCTGTAGATGAAGTCGGGTCCCTCCTCCTTCATCCGGACGTCGACGTCGAGGTCGTCGGTCTTCGCCACGTCGCCGGCGAGCGCCCGCAGGTCCATCCCAGAGCTGAAGTTGCCCTCGGCGCCGGTGAGGATGATCACCCGGATGTCGTCGTCGTCGGACGCCTGCTGCCACGCGTCCGCCATGCGGGCGAACATGTGCAGCGTCATCGCGTTGTAGCGCTCGGGACGGTTCAACGTGACCGTCATGATGTGGTTCTCGACGTCGACCAGTGCGTCAGGCATCCGAGCGTTCTAGCACCCCGTCGGTGGGCGGGCCTCCCGGACCGTGATTCCCGCGCCGGCGGCGAGGTCGGCGACCGCGGCGCGGGCCCGGTCGGGGTCGCGGCCCGTGACGTCGTCGAGCCAGGCGCCGAGGATGCGCAGGTGCAGCGCCACCGTGGGTCGCCAGGGATCCCCGGCCCGGCCCGTCACCTGCGCCGCCATGCCGTGGACGAAGTCGTGCACCACGTCCGGGACGAGGCCCGGCTCGCCGGCGACCTGTTCGAGCAGCTCGAGGTAGAGGCCGACGTCGCTGCACCCCTGATGGCCAGCGGCTTCGATGTCGACGCGTCTGACGTCGTGGCCGACGAGCGCGGCGAACGCCGGGTCGGCGTCGGTTGCCGGTGGCGTGACGTCGTCGGCGGCGCCAGTGACCATCAGGAGCGGGACCGGGATCCGGCGGAGCACCTCGCCCGGGATCGTCCGGGTGAGCGACTCGAGGCCCGCGGCACCGCAGATCCGCGGGCGCTCAGACTCGGTCGCCGCGAGCGCGAACGCCGTGAACGCCCCGTACGAATGCCCGGCGACCGTCACCCGCGACGGGTCGAGCGACGGGATCGACCCGAGTCCGAGACCGGCGTTCGTGTCGCCACCGAGCAGCCGGTCGAGCACGTGCTGCACGTCGTCGACCCGCTGGCGCTCGTTCGTCGCGTCGTCGACCGCGGCGCCGGTGAGCCAGTCGAGCAGGCCGTCGCCGGGATGCTCGGGGGCGACCACCACGTAGCCGCGCGCGGCGAGACCCTCGCAGAGCATCACGTAGGCGGTGCGGGTCCCCGAGCGACCGTGCGACCACACGATCAGCGGATGGTCGCCCGGTGCCGGCCCGGCGTCCTCGCGCGCGCACGCGGTGACGCCGATCCCGGGGAGCAGCTCGTAGACCGTGGGTGATCCATCGGACTCCGCGGCGGGGTACCACCAGTCGACCCCCAGCGCGCGGTCGTCGCGTGACGAGTCGATGATCGTCCCGGACCCGTGGCCGACTGCCGCGGCGGGGGCTTCGAGCGGGACTCCGGCGGGGACGACGGTGTCCATCACCGCAACCCTCTCACGGATCGGCCACGGATCGGGGAGCGCACCGCCATCGGGGGCCCGAGCGTGGCGTCGACCGGCGCCGACGGGCATGATCCCTCCGTGGCATACACCTTCGCCCTCGCCGAGACCCCTGCGGAGCAGCACGCGGTCTACGCGTTCCGGTACACGGTCTACGTCGAGGAGATGGGGCGCTACCAGGACACGGCCGACCACGCGAACCGGTGGCTGGTGGAGCCCGAGGACGAGCACAGCTGGATCTCGTACGCCCTCGACGGCGACGAGGTCGTGGCGACGGGCCGGCTCACGTGGGGCCCGCACCTCTCCGAGCGCCAGGTCCGCCAGTACAGCCTCGCGCCGTTTCTCGAGGAGGTGCCCGCCGAGATGATGGCCGTCGGGGAACGGCTGATGGTCGCGTCGAAGCTCCGAGGCTCCGGGCTCGTCGAAGACCTCATCGCCCACTCCGGGGAGCTCTGCGGCAACCCCGACATCAGGATCATGTTCGGCGCGTGCGAGCCCCACCTGCTGTCGCTCTACCTCGGCATGGGCCAGCGCACGTACGCGAAGAAGAACATCAACAGCGCCGAGGCCGGTTATCTCATCCCCCTCGTGCAGTTCCCGCAGGGTCTCGACGCGCTCATCGGTCTCGGGGGTGAGTCCGGCGTCGACCGACTCGTGCTGCCGCCGAGCGTCGACGCGATCCTCGCCGGCGACGGCGCGGTCATGAGCCCGATGCTGCTCGCGACGGGGGAGTACCGGATCGAGGTGAACCGGGCGTTGGAACAGCTCGAAGCCGAGGCGATCTCGGCGTTCACCGGGTTCAGCGCCGATGAGGAGGAACGGTGCCTCTCCCGCAGCAACATCATCGAGTGCGATGCGGAGGACCACGTCCTCAAGAAGGGTGGCGCGGCCCGCAACGTGTTCGTGGTGCTCGACGGCACCCTGGAGGTCCGTGACGACGACCGGGTCGTCGCGGTGCTCACCCCCGGGGACGTGTTCGGTGAGATGGCGTTCCTGCTCGAGCGTCCCCGTGCGCTCGACGTCTACGCGGCGACGGACGGTGCCCGCGTGCTCAGCCTCAGCGAGGGAACCCTGCGCAAGATGATCGCGGAGGACTCGGTTGTCGCCGCGAAGCTGCTCCTGAATGTCTCGAAGATGCTCTGCGCCCGCCTCATCAAGTCGAACTGAGGCACGCGGCTGGGAGCCGGCTCCGATGTTCGGGAACCGCCGGATCGACGCGAAGCAGGTAACCCGCCCCACGTCCTGGATCATCTGCA
>JBKJJI010000194.1:0-8391 GCA_046598115.1 Acidimicrobiia bacterium
CTTTGCGGAAGAGAAGCTGGCCGAAGTCGTGGTGCTGGCGACGGGTCTGCGCGACGGATGGGACACGGTCACCGAGCAGTTTGCGGTCCGGCGCCGAATCCTGGAGTCCCGGGCAGACTCGCAACGGATCTACGACGCGGAAACGCGTCGGAGGATGGACGACGTGGCCAGTCTGGCCGAGCGCCGACCGCCCTACGACCAGCGTTGCCGGGCCCAACAGGCGCGGTTTCACCTTCCCATCCTCCCGACTACGACCATCGGCTCGTTTCCCCAAACTCCCGAGTTGCGAGCGAGCCGGGCCGCGTTCCTCGCCGGGCGTATCACCGTGGACGACTACGACGACACGATCAGCCAGGAGATCGCGAGCGTGATCGCGTTGCAGGAGCGTCTCGGGCTCGATGTCCTGGTGCATGGGGAACCCGAGCGAAACGACATGGTCGCCTACTTCGCGGAACAACTCGACGGCTTCGCCACGACGCACCACGGGTGGGTCCAGTCATACGGGTCGCGTTGCGTACGACCTCCGATTCTCTACGGCGATGTCCAACGGTCCGGACCGATCACGATCCGATGGGCACGCCTGGCCCAAAGCCTCACCGATCATCCGGTCAAGGGGATGCTCACGGGTCCGGTCACGATGCTCCAATGGTCGTTCCCTCGTGAAGACCAGCCCCGTCGAGTGACCGCCATGCAAATTGCTCTGGCGCTTCGAGATGAGATCGCTGATCTCGAAGCGGCCGGCATCGGAATGATCCAGGTGGACGAGCCCGCCATTCGAGAAGGCCTCCCGTTACGGCGCAGCGAGCAAGGCGAGTACGCGACCTGGGCGGCAGCCGCCTTTCGTGTCGCGACCTCAGGTGTCCGCGACGAGACCCAGATTCACACGCACATGTGCTACTCGCAGTTCGCGGACATCCTGGCGATCGTCGAGGATCTCGATGCCGACGTCGTCTCGATCGAGGCGAGCCGTTCTCGTATGCGGCTACTCGGCGAGCTTGACAGACTCGCCACGACCCAGGGACTCGGCCCGGGCGTCTACGACATCCACTCGTCGCGTGTCCCCTCGACGGAAGAGATTCATGCTTTGTTGCAGCGTGCAGCCGAACAGCTTGCCCTCGACCAACTGTGGGTAAATCCGGACTGTGGCCTCAAGACCCGCGGTTACGACGAGATCGTCCCTGCGCTGACCCATCTGGTAGCTGCAACACGTCAGTTCCGCGCCGAGCACTTGACCTCGACTGCAGCCTCGCCTTCCCTCGACATCGGCGACGCCGACCGGACTGGGCACAACGAACGGGCCCACCAGTGAACGAGCGTGGCAACGGCCGGCTCTCCCTCGACATGGCCGACCATGAACTCCGTCCGCATGTACTCGCCCTCACCTCCAAGGGAAGCGAACGATCCATCAGCGCAGGTCCTCTCGGCCTCACCTCTCTCACCGTCCATCGTCGGCGCAGTCCGTTTGGGATCACGCCGCATTCAGGCCCCCGAAGTTGACGCGGTGGAGACCATGCTCGAGGCCATCAACCGATTGCGGGCTTCTGGCTACCGACTCGACCTCTTCGCCGTCCCCGGCGGTCGACTGCGCTGCGGCGGTTGCGGCGAGCTCGTCAACGCGAGCGAGGCGACCGTCGAGGAGACAGTGCGCTTCGAAGGTGTCTCCAACCCCGACGACCAGGCCATCCTGGACGCAGTCACCACTCCTTGCGGGCACCGCGGCCTGTTCAGCGCGGCGTACGGCGTGTACACGACCGTCGATGAGGTCGAGGTGCTCCACGCCCTCTCCGCTCTCACCGTCTTAGACGCACCAGACTTCGGATGGGGCGATAGCACGTGAGCGCGGATCCACATTTGCTGTTGCCGATCAGACCGCTGACCACGCTGGGCGAGTACCTCACGGCTGGTGGGGGACGCGCGCTTCCAGCGGCTCGTGAACGAGGAGCCGATTGGGTCTTGGATCAGCTGGCGCGGGCGGGCCTGCGTGGCCGAGGCGGTGCCGGCTTTCCGACGGCCACCAAGTGGCGCTCGGTGGCCGCAGGAGGTTCAGAGCTCGGGGATCGATACGTCGTGGCGAACGGCGCGGAGGGCGAGCCTGGGACGTTCAAGGACCGTCCGCTCATGCGAGCGAATCCATACCAAGTCCTCGAGGGGCTGTCCATTGCGGCGACGGTCGTTGACGCACGGGAAGCGTTCGTCGCGGTGAAGGCCTCATTCGCACCCGAGATCGAGGCGCTCGAACGTGCGCTGCGCGAGATGGCAGACGCCGGCCTGTTGTGCGACGCGCCGGTGAGCCTTGTCGGCGGACCTGAGGAGTATCTGTTCGGGGAGGAAAAGGCCTTGCTGGAGGTCATCGAGGGCAACGACCCCATGCCGCGCTGGCTGCCGCCGTACGTGCACGGCCTCTTCGCGACGACTCCGCAAGCAGGCTGGTCGGCCGGGGCGGGACCGGCCGATGACCGCGCACGGACTGGGTCGAATCCGACGCTGGTGAACAATGTCGAGTCGCTCGCGCATGTGCCACTCATTCTCACTCGGGGAGCAGACTGGTACCGCACCATCGGGACACGCCAGACCCCCGGTCCGCTGATCTGCTGCGTCGTAGGCGACGTCGCGCACGCCGGGTTCGGTGAAGTCGAGCCCGGGACCCGGTTACGCGACGTGATCGACGCACTGGGAGGCGGCCCCGCGAAGGGTCGCACTATCAAGGCGGTGTTGTCTGGAGTCTCCAACCCGGTCCTCACCGGCGAAGACCTCGACGCTCCGGTGAGCTACGAGGGTCTCGAAGCCGCGGGTGGCGGGTTGGGGTCGGCCGGATTCATCGTGTTCGACGACACGCGCAGCATGCTCTCCGTCGCTCGTATGGTGTCGCGGTTCCTCTACGTCGAATCGTGTGGTCAGTGTCGCGCCTGTAAGTTCGGAACCGGCGAGATCACACGCCATCTCGACGCGCTCGCGGCGCCACATGAAGATACTCTTGACATCGAGATCGTTGGTCAGCGTCTCCGCGATGTCACGAACCAGAACCGATGCTTTCTCGGCGAGGAAGAGCAACGCGTGATCAGCAGCCTCTTGCGCAAGTTCCCCGAAGACTTCAGCTCGAAGTTCGACGGCGTCGCACCGCTGGAAGCACTTCCTATCCCGAAGATCGTCGACATCCGGGACGGCATCGCGATCTATGACGAGACACAGCAGCGTAAACAACCCGATTGGACCTACGCGTCTGCGTGATCAGCACGAACCTTCGTTCACAAACGACCCCGGGGGCGACCGGTGGAAGCGGCTGATCGACCGGGCGGTCGACATGTTCCTGCGCGAGATCACCCTGCGCACTTCCGTGCCGAGCACCCAAAGGACCTGACCATGAGCATCACGATCACCGACGTCGCGACGAGGGCCCCGTTCTCCCACGACGAGGCCATGCAGCTGCAGGCCGCCGAGCTCGAGCGGACGCTCGACTTCCTGCGGTCCCTCGATGCCGCCGACTGGACGGCCCAGACCGTCTGCCCGGACTGGGACGTCCACCGCATGTACCTGCACGTGCTCGGCGCCTGCGAGGCAGCCGCCTCGATGAAGGAGAACTTCCACCAGATGCGCACCGCGAAGCGCCTCCA
The DNA here is from genome assembly GCA_046598115.1 of Acidimicrobiia bacterium. Lineage (GTDB taxonomy): Bacteria > Actinomycetota > Acidimicrobiia > IMCC26256 > PALSA-555 > DASUAO01. Next base: position 3,612 of record JBKJJI010000194.1, read on the forward strand.
GAAGGCCGACGGCGGCCCGCTCGAGGCCGGGCTCTCGGCGGTCCAGGTCCGCGAGCGGCTCGACGTCACCCCCGCCGAGCTGGTCGAGCGCCTCGCCGCCGTCGCTCCGGTCACGGTGCGCAAGCGGACGAAGATGCCCGCCCTCATGCGCCGAATGCCGATGAAGATCGACGGGCCCGTCGTCGAGACCTGGAAGCTGGGCTACCTCATCGACACCATCTATCTCCGCGACCTCTGGATGCACCGGGTCGACGCCGCCCAGGCCACCGGGCGCGAGCTCGTGCTCAGCGTCGACCATGACGGGCGGATCATCGCCGACGTCGTCGCCGAGTGGGCCCGCCGCCACGGCCAACCGTTCACCCTTACCCTCACCGGCGCCGCCGGCGCCACCTTCACCGCGACCGGGGCGGCCGGCGCAGCCGCGCCGGCCCTCGAGCTCGCCGCGGTGGAGTTCTGCCAGATCCTGGCCGGCCGCGGCGAAGCCGCCGGTCTGCTCGAGACCATCGTCCCGTTCTGAAACGCCAGGAAACGCCATCCGTTGACCCAGTCAACCTGACCGAGAGGGGGGTCCCCATGACCTTCACGCCGCTCGCACCGACCACCCACGTCCCACCGACGCTCATCGCGCCGGACACCTATGTGATCCATCAGGTCCAGCCCGCGCTGGGCCAACCCCTTTCCGTGTACATCAACTCGATGGTGATCTTGGGCAAGGAACCGGTGATCGTCGACACCGGCACACCGGCGAACCGCGAGCAGTGGATGCGCGACGCGTTCGCACTCGTGGAGCCGAACGATGTCCGTTGGGTCTTCGTCTCGCACGACGACGTCGACCACAGCGGCAACCTCGAGCAGGTCATGGACGCGTGCCCGAACGCGACGCTCGTCTGCACCTGGGCGATGGTGGAGCGACACACCAACTGCTTCAACTTCCCGCTCGACCGCTGCCGCTGGGTGATGGACGGCGAGTCCTTCGACGCAGGCGACCGGACCCTGGTCGCCCTACGACCCCCGCTCTTCGACTCCCCGACGACCCGCGGCCTGTTCGACGCCACGACCGGCGTCTACTGGGCCATCGACACCTTCGCGACCCCGCTCCCGGACCCGGCGATGGGCATCGCCGATCTCGACCCGGAATTCTGGGCCGAGGGGATGACGATGTTCGCCTTCGGTGCCGTGAGCCCGTGGCTGACCATGGTGGACCCGGCCAAGTTCGGGGAGCGCGTCAACCTCATCCAGAGCCTCGACATCACCGCGATCGCCAGCTGCCACAGCCCGGTGATCGAAGGCCCGTTCATCGGCCAGGCGTTCGACACCGTGCGCGGGCTGCCGTCGATCCAGCCGCCGCCTATGCCCGATCAGTCCGTCCTCGAGCAGATCGTCGCCGCAACGTCACAGCCCGAGGGCTGAACGACCGCCGGGCGCCAGCGAAGCCCTACGCGCGGGTTTGCGCAAATGCTCGCGGGCTCGTTCGAAGAACTCGAGCTCGGGGATCTCGTCATCGTCGCCTCCCCGTGCGTTAGGGTTCCCTCCGCCGATCAGAGGGAGCGGTGCCATGGGGAGAGAGTTGCCACGTCTTCGTCTCGTCGCTATCGGGATGCTCCTCGCCTCGCTCGGTTCCACCACCGTCGGGGTGCCGGCTGCGGCGGCGGGGACCGCGTCGGCCTCCGACATCGCCGAGATCACCGGGCCTGTGTCCGGTGGTCGCGACACGATCACGCTCGCGTCGACGGCATTCGACCTCGAGGACGTCGGCTACCGGGACGCCGAGTACTTCGTCGCGGGCACGGCAACCTCGTACACGTCGAGCGCGCCACTCGCATCGGATGGCGCGTGGGACGTCGAACCCGGCGAGGCGGCTGACTTCAAGACCCGCATCGTCGTGCGCACGCCGCCGAAGGACGAGTTCAACGGAACCGTCGTCCTCGAGTGGCTCAACGTCTCAGGGGGCCTCGACGCGGCCGCGGATTGGAACATGGTCCACACCGAGCTGATCCGCAGCGGTTTTGCGTGGGTCGGCGTCTCCGCTCAGTCCGTCGGCATCAACGGCGGTGGTATCGACCTCGGCGGGGAGCCGATGGCACTCAAGCTGTACGACCCCGAGCGCTACGGATCGCTCGTCCAGCCCGGAGACAGCTTCTCCTACGACATCTTCTCCCAGGTCGGTCGGGCGCTCCAAGAGCCGGGGACGGTCGATCCGTTCAAGGGCTTGAAGCCGAAGCGGTGGATCGCGGCCGGCGAGTCACAGTCCGCGGGGCGCCTCTTCACCTACATCAACGGTGTCCATCCCCTCGCCCAGGTGTACGACGGCTTCATGGTCCACAGCCGCAGTAGTGGCGCACAGCTCGCCGAGGCGCCGCAACCGGTGCTCGCGGTCCCGCAGCCCGCCTTCTACCGGGAGGATCTCGACGCCCCGGTGCTCGAGGTGCAGCTCGAGACCGACGTGCTCGGCCGGGCTCACCTATCACGCGAGGACGATCGCGAGCTGCTGCGGAAATGGGAGGTCGCCGGCACGGCGCACTACGACGCGTACGGCCTCGCGACGGGTCTGGAGGACACCGGACCAGCTGCCAGGGACCCGCTGCTGGGTCCTCCGGTGACCAGCGTCGGGGAAGGCCTGATCACCTGCGCGAGCCCGGTCAACGCCGGACCTGCCGTGTACGTGCTCAATGCTGCGATCGCCCACCTGGATGCCTGGGTGCGAGACTCCGACGCCGCGCCCCCCTCGGGTGAGCCCATCGAGCTCGCAGATCCCCAGGTACCGACCCCGGCCCTCGACGCTCAGGGCAACGTGCTCGGGGGCATCCGCACCCCGCACGTCGACGCGCCCGCGGCCCGACTCCGCGGTACCGGTCAGACCGGATCGGCGTTCTGCAGCCTGTTCGGCACCACCGAACCCCTCGACGAGGCGACGCTCGCCCAGCTCTACCCGAGCGCTCAGGACTACGTCGCAGCGGTGCGCAAGGCGACGCGCCAGGCGGTCCGCCGCGGGTTCGTCCTCGCGGAGGACGCACCCGCCATCATCAGTTCGGCGAAGCAGCGAGCCGCAGACTTGTCATCGACAGAGTAAGTCCAGGGAGGTCCGGGCGGACACCTGCTCTGTCCGTGAGTTCCGGCAGCCGCCTGCGCTCGTCCTCCGAGAGGGCCCGCGGCCGCAGGAGGCGATCGATGAGAAGCGCAAACTCGGCCACACGTGAGCTCGCGTCGCGGGATCGAGCGAACGCCCAGCCCGGACAGCAATCTATGTGCTACTATGTAGCACATGGATCGCATCGGCATACGGGAGCTTCGGCAACACGCCAGTGCTTGGGTTCGTCGCGCAGCAGCTGGCGAGGTCCTCGAGGTCACTGACCGCGGGAGAGCGGTCGCGCAGTTGGGTCCTCTACCCGTGGGCGAGCGAGGCGTGAAGTCGCTCCAGGCGGCGGGTCGCCTCCGGCAGCCACGCGGACGAATCGCAGACGTGCAGCCGTTGGCGTCGAACACCGCTGGCCCCGACCTTGGTTCAGTTCTGAGCGAACTCCGCGACGATGAGCGTTGAACGCCTGGTATCTCGATACCTCGGCGTTCGTGAAGTTGGTCCGCGTCGAGCGATACAGCACACCGCTTCGTCGTTGGGTGGTAGGGCGCGAGACTGCCGGCGAGATCATCGCCTCGAGTGAGCTGCTCAGGACCGAGGCCATCCGAGCCGCACGACGCGTGCAGGATCCGGCCGTACTGGGAGTCGTACTGACCCTGCTCGACCGGATCGCGATCATCCAGCTCGATGCGTCGGTGTTCGAGAAGGCCGGGTACCTCGGGCCACCATCACTCCGGTCACTCGACGCTCTCCACCTTGCAGCAGCCCAGGAACTGGGCGCGGACCTCTCGGGATTCGTCGCGTACGACGAGCGCCTCCTCGCGGCAGCGACCGAGGCAGGGCTCGAGACCGTCGCTCCGAAGCGCTGAGGCGGGTGGCGCGGAGACCGCACGTTGCGAACGGCTCCGGAGCGGTCGATGGACGGCTGGTGACGGTCACCTAGAACGAGATACACGCGCGGGTTGAGCAACCGCGCCTGATGGCGTATTGGGCCGGGATAGCGCTCAGCGCGGCCGATAGACGTCGCGTCGGTGCTGGACACGGAGCACCACGACAAGGTCGGCGTCATCGTCGATCTCGTAGATCACTCTGTAGTCGCCACGCCGAGCCGAGTAGAGGCCGTCGAGCTCGCCGACGAGCGAGCGACCGAGGCGAGCAGGGTTCTCGGCGATCGGGCCAAGGATCGTCTCCAGAGCTGCGGCGCGTACCTTCTCGGGGAGCTGATCGAGGTGCCGGAGACCCTCAGGAGTGATCCGTACCCCGTACAACGAGTGGTCAGTCGAGACGTTCGAGTGGAAGCCGCTTGCCGGACACCGACTCCTTGCGCGACTTCCGCAGCGAGCTCATCAACTCGTCATCGCGGACGATCGCGAGCGTCTCCTCGAGCGACTCCAGATCGTCCGCGCTGACGAGGACGAACGATGGCCGGCCGTTTCGCGTGACGAGTACTCGGTCGTGTTCGAGCTCAACGCGATCAGCCAACTCCGAGAGATGCGCCTTCGCTTCCGAGAACGGGATCGTGCTGCTCATAGGTCAGAATATTGACCTATTCTTGAGCGAGCGTCAAGCGAAGTCTGCCGTCAGGTCACGTCACCCGGGCCGGTGCAGCGGCCGGTCTCGTCGGTGGCGAACGAGCCGTCGGCGCAGGGCAGGTTCGCGCGCTCAGGCTTGCGCACCCTGCGCGAGCTGGTCGACCGTCTCGAT
>JBKJJI010000215.1:0-3233 GCA_046598115.1 Acidimicrobiia bacterium
GCCAGGTCGGTCAGGCGGACCACGTCGAGCACGTCGCCGACCTTGGTGGCGACGGCGGCCTTGTCGACCTTCTGGGCCCGGGGGCCGAAGGCCACGTTGTCGAACACCGACATGTGCGGGAAGAGGGCGTAGTGCTGGAACACCGTGTTCACGTTCCGCTTGTACGGCGGCACCCGTGAGACGTCGCGGCCCTCGAGCGTGATCTTGCCGGTGGTGGGCTGCTCGAACCCCGCGATCATGCGCAGGGTCGTGGTCTTGCCACAGCCCGACGGCCCGAGCATCGAGAAGAATTCGCCCTGGGCGATGCGGAAGTCGGCGTCGGCCACGGCCACGAAGTCGCCGAAGCGCTTGGTGACCCGCTCGATGCCGATGACGGCGTGGGCCGGGTCCCTCGCGACCCCGGCGGCTCCGGCGCCCGTCGGGGCTCCGGATGTGGTGCTGATACTCGTGTCGTCCACGATCTGGCGGCCCCCCTTCACCCGAGTCGTGTTGATCGCCATCGGCCGCTGCGGCACCTTACCCACGAATTCGGATCCCATCGCAAGGGATTCCGCTCTTAGTTCCGCATCTCACGACGGATTCCCTTGCGCGATGGGGATTTCCCCTCCAATATCGTGGTCCCAAGGTTCCATCCAGCGACCACGACCATCAGAGAGGATCGCCGCCATGGCACACCAGAACTACATCGGAGGCGTCTGGAAGGACGCCGCCAGCGGCGCCACCGACACCGTCCTCAACCCCGCCACCGGCGAGGCGCTCGCCGAGGTCCCGTCGAGCGACGGTGCCGACGTCGACGCCGCAGTCGCGGCGGCATCGGCCGCCTTCACCGACTGGTCCCAGAAGACCCCCCGCGCTCGTGCCGAGGCCCTCGCCAAGGTCGCCGACGCCATCGAGGCCGACCTCGACACCATCCAGACGCTCGAGATCGACAACGTGGGGAAGCCCGAGTCGATCATCGAGTTCGAGATGGACCTCACCGTCGACAACTGGCGGTTCTTCGCGGCCGGGGCGCGTTTCCTCGAGGGCCGGGCCGCCGGCGAGTACATGGAGGAGCACACCTCGTTCCTCCGCCGGGACCCGCTCGGGGTGGTCGCCTCCATCGCGCCGTGGAACTACCCGCTCAACATGGCGACCTGGAAGGTGGGTCCGGCGCTGGCCGCGGGCAACACCGTCGTCCTCAAGCCCTCGGAGATGACGCCCCTCAGCGCGCTGCGCCTCGCCGAGATCACCGCCGACATCCTGCCGCCCGGCGTGCTGAACGTCGTCACCGGCCAGGGCGAGTCCGCCGGAGCCGCACTCGTCGCGCATCCTGATGTCGCCATGGTCTCCCTCACGGGCGACGTAGGCACCGGCAAGGCCATCGCGCGCGCAGCCGCCGACTCGCTCAAGCGGGTGCACCTCGAGCTCGGGGGCAAGGCGCCGGTGATCGTCTTCGACGACGCCGACGTCGACGCCGTCGTCGCGACGCTCGCCGAGGGCAGCTACTACAACTCCGGACAGGACTGCACCGCGCCGTGCCGGGTGCTCGCAGGGCCGAAGGTCTACGACCGGTTCGTCGCCGGCCTCACCGAGGCCGTCAGCAAGATCAAGACCGGCGACCCGCACGACGCCGACGTCGCGATGGGCCCGGTGGTCTCGGCATCCCAGCTCGAACGCGTCGTCGGGTTCGTCGACCGCGCCCGGGAGGCCGGGGCCGACGTGGCCGCGGGCGGCAAAGCGCTGGACCGGCCCGGGTACTTCTACGAGCCGTCGGTCGTCGTCGGCGCCGCGCAGGACTCCGAGATCATCCAGCGCGAGGTCTTCGGACCGGTCGTCACCGTGCAGCGCTTCTCCGACGAGGACGAGGCGCTCGCCTGGGCCAACGACGTCGACTACGGGCTCGCCGCGAGCGTCTGGACCCGCGACGTCGGCCGCGCCATGAAGATGTCGGCGCTCCTGCACTTCGGGACCGTCTGGGTGAACGACCACATCCCGATCGTCTCCGAACTGCCGCACGGTGGGTTCAAGCACTCGGGGTACGGCAAGGACATGTCGATCTATGCGATCGAGGCGTACACGGAGCTCAAGCATGTGATGGTCAAGTGGTAGGGGGTTCTGCCAGCGGGCCGGCCGACCACGTCTGCCCACCGGCCGCCGGTATGGCGGTGGGGCCTGCCGACCACCGTCTGTCCACCCGCGTGTGGGGGCCGGTGGACCACCGCTCCCTCCAACAGCCCAGTGCGTCCGCGGCGGCCCACCGGCCCCCACTCCAATCCCGATCTGCGCGCGCCTCGATCGCAGACGACCAAGGAAGATAGGAAGAAGTGGAAGATGAGTGACAAGTTCGCGACGAACGCGAAGGCGATCGAGGCGGCGGAGATGCCGAAGTTACTCGAGCGGACGCAGGGGTCGAAGCAGCTCTACGAGCGCGCTGTGAAGCACCTGCCGCTGGGAGTCGCGTCGTCGTTCCAGGCCGGCGACCCGTACCCGATCTACATCGCCCGCGGGAAGGGCTCCCACGTCTGGGACGTCGACGACACCGAGTACGTCGACTTCCACGGCGGGTTCGGCTGCAACGTGGTCGGCCATGCCCACCCGAAGATCGTCGAGGCGATCGACGAGGCCGCGCGCACCGGCACGCACTTCGCCGCGACCACCGAGGTGACGGTCGCCTTCGCGGAGGAACTCTGCCGTCGGTTCGGCCTCGAGAAGGTCCGCTTCGCGAACTCCGGGACGGAAGCGACGATGGACGCCATCCGCGTCGCCCGCGCCTCCACCGGACGCGACGTCGTCGCCAAGATCGAGGGTTCCTACCACGGGCATCACGACACGGTGATGTTCTCCGTCGTCCCCAACGCCGACGCGATGGGCGGCCGCGAGGCCCCGGCATCCGCGCCGATGTCGAAGGGCATCCCCGCCGAGTTCGCGAAGTTCACGGTCGCGGTCCCGTTCAACGACGTCGACGCCGTTCGCCATCTCTTCGAGGAGCGCGGCAGCGAGCTGGCCTGTCTCATCATGGAGCCCGTGATGATGAACATCGGCGTCGTCGTCCCCAAGCCGGGCTACCTCGAGGCAGTGCGCGACCTCTGCACCAAGCACGGCGTCATCCTCATCTTCGACGAGGTCAAGTCCGGCGCGACGATCGCCGAGGGGGGAGCGATCGGTCGTTACGGCGTCCAGCCCGACCTCGCGTGCTTCGCGAAGGCGATCGGCGGCGGGACCCCCACCGCCGCCTTCGGCGGCAAGGCGTCGAT
>JBKJJI010000283.1:0-7844 GCA_046598115.1 Acidimicrobiia bacterium
CCGAATTGTTCATCGTCGAAGGCGACTCGGCTGGCGGTTCCGCCAAGCAGGGCCGCAAGCGCGAATATCAGGCCGTGCTGCCGCTGCGGGGTAAAATCTTGAACGTCGAGCGGGCGCGCATCGACAAGATGCTGTCGTCCGAGCAGGTGACCAACATCATCGCGGCGCTTGGCACCGGCATCGGCCGCGACGAGTTCCGGCTCGACAAGCTGCGCTACCACAAGATCATCATCATGACCGACGCCGACGTCGACGGCAGCCACATCCGCACCCTGCTCCTTACGTTCTTCTACCGCCAGCTCCACGATCTTGTGTTGCACGGGTGCATCTACCTCGCGCAGCCACCGTTGTTCCGCGCCGACCTCGGCAAGGAGCGGCACTACCTCAAGGACGAAGGCGCGCTGCGCGACTTCGAGCGCGCACACGAAGGGCGCAAGTTCGACGTGAGTCGATTCAAGGGCTTGGGTGAGATGGACTGGCAGGAGCTCTCGGAGACAACGATGAACCCCGAGACGCGCAGCCTCCTGCGGGTCAATTTTGCCGACGCCGCGATGGCCGACGAGGTGTTCTCGACCCTCATGGGCGAGAACGTCGAGACCCGCAAGCGGTTCATCCAGGAGAACGCCAAGGACGTCAGGTTCATCGATGCCTGAGGACATGTCGCAGCAGACACTCGACGGCGGGAACATCGAATCGATCGAGCTCCGCGAGGAGATGGAGCGATCGTTCCTCGACTACGCGATGTCGGTCATCACGGCGCGCGCGTTGCCCGACGCGCGCGACGGACTGAAGCCAGTGCATCGCCGGATTCTCTACGCGATGTACGACGCAGGCACGCGTCCCGACCGCAAGCACCGGAAGTCGGCGCAGACGGTGGGCGACGTGATGGCGCGCTACCACCCGCACGGCGACAGCGCGATCTACGACTCGATGGCGCGCATGGCCCAGGACTTCTCGCTGCGGTATCCGCTCGTTGACGGCCACGGGAACTTCGGCTCTCCGGACCCGAACGACCGTCCGGCCGCGGCGCGGTACACGGAGGCGAAGCTCGCTCCGATCGCGATGGAGCTCCTGGGCGAGATCGACGAGGGCACGGTCGATTTCATCGCGACGTACGACGGAGAGAACACGGAGCCGACGGTCCTCCCCGCCCGCTATCCGAACCTGCTCGTGAACGGCGGAGGCGGCATCGCCGTCGGCATGGCCACGAACATCCCCCCGCACAATCTCGGCGAGATCATCGACGCCGCGGTCTTCATGATCGACAACCCTGACGCGAAGCCCGCGCAGCTGACGAAGTTCGTGAAGGGACCCGACTTCCCGACCGGGGCCTTGATCCTCGGCAAGGACGGGATCAAGGACATGTACTCGAAGGGTCGCGGTTCGATCAAGATGCGGGCCGTCGCGGAGATCGACGAAGGTCGCCGGGGCGAGCAACGCATCGTCGTGACCGAGGTCCCGTACCAGACCTCGGTCGAGGTCATCGGGCAGAAGATCGCCGAGCTTGTCAACGACCGGAAGATCGAAGGGATCCGGGACGTCCGGAACGAATCCTCGGGTGTGACGAACCGCCTGGTGATCGAGCTTCGTCGCGACGCAAACGCCAACGTCGTACTCAACCTGCTCTACAAGCACACACCGATGCAGACAGCGTTCGCCGCGCACATCCTCGCGCTTGTCGACGGGGTGCCGCGACTCCTCTCGCTCGACCGGGCAGTGCTGGTCTACGTCAACCACCAGTTCGAGGTCGTCACGCGGCGCACGGAATTCCGCCTCCAGAAGGCTCGCGACCGCGCGCACATCGTCGAGGGACTCGTGAAGGCCCTGGGGATGATCGACGCGATCATCGAGCTGATCCGCGGCGCGAAGGACGTCGACACCGCGCGTGCCGGCCTGATGAAGAAGCCGTTCTCGTTCTCCGAGATCCAGGCCGGGTTCATCCTCGACATGCAGCTCCGCCGGCTGACGCAGCTCGAGGGCCAGAAGCTCGAGGACGAGCTCGACGATCTCATGGCGACGATCAAAGAGCTCGAATCGATCCTGAAGAGCAAGGCGAAGCTCCGGAAGGTGATCAAGGACGAGCTGCTCGAGATCAAGGAGAAGTACGGCGACGCTCGACGGACCCGCCTCACCGTCGACACGGGTGAGATCGACATCCTCGACATGATCGACGACGAGGAAGTCGTCGTCGTGTTGACGAACAAGGGGTACATCAAGACGGTTGCCGCGGACGCGTTCCGCCGCCAGAGCCGTGGCGGACGTGGGGTGAAGGGGAGCAAGGCGCGCGACGACGACTACGTCGACAAGCTGCTCACGACGACCGCGCACTCCTACCTCCTGCTGTTCTCGAACCGCGGGAAGGTGTACCGCCTCCGCGCCCACGAGATCCCGATGAAGGACCGCACCGCCCGCGGAACCGCGCTCGTGAACCTCATCTCGCTCGCCAACGAGGAGCGCATCCAGGCGATCATCGACACACGCACCTACGAGGACGGCGCGTATCTGTTCTTCGCCACGAAGAACGGCACGGTGAAGAAGACGAAGATGGGTGAGTACGACTCGTCGGTGCGCAACGGTCTCATCGCGATCAACCTCGTGAAGAACGACGAGCTCGTCCGCGTCGTCCAGACCACCGGCAAGAACGACGTCGTCATGACCACCAAGAACGGCCAGACGATCCGATTCTCCGAAGCCGGCGTCCGCGCGACCGGGCGGGCCTCGGCCGGCGTGCGGGGGATGCGGCTGAAGCCTGGCGACGCGGTCGTGTCGTGCGACGCGTACCGCAGGGGTGCCGTGATGCTGTTCGTGAGCTCGAGCGGACACGGCAAGCGCACCAAGCTTGACCTGTTCCACAAGCAGGGCCGCGGTGGGATGGGTGTGCGGGGGATGAAGATCACCGCGAAGCGCGGAGCTGTCGTGGGAGCGTTCTGCGTGACCGACGACGACGAGCTACTCGTGTTCAGCTCGGCCGGCAACATCATCCGGATGCAGGCGAGCGAGATCTCCACCCAGGGTCGCGACGCAACCGGGGTCCGCGTCGCCCGACTGGGCGAAGGCGAGGCCATCGTCGCGGTCGCACCGGTCCTCGAGGCGGAGCACGCCGAGCCGCTCGACTGAGGCCTCAGAACCTCCCAACGGGTGGGTCTGCGGCGTGCGCACGGCCCCAACGTCGGACGCGCGGTGCCTCGAACCGGGTCGGGCGCGCGTACCATTCACGGATGCCCAGCGACGACGCGCCGCGCCGGGTCGCGTACACCGCGGCGCCCGACGACACCCAGGCCTCGCCTGCCGCGCGCCCCGACAGCAGCGGCCCCCAACCCGACTCGGGTGGCTCGCGGCGTGAGGCGGTCGGCTCGGACGCCCGACGGGGCCGCCCGCCGCGCGCGGCCCGCCGCCGGGTCGTCAGCAGCCAATCTGACGACACGGGGCAAGGTGAGGCCCCGGTCGTCGACGCGCACTCCGACGAGACCGAGATGGTCGATGAAGGTCGGCCGCGCCGCCGGCCCAAGGCCGCCCGGGCCGTCCCCGCCCCGCGTGCCGGCGTACGGCGAACACGTCAGACGCTCGTCCGGGTCGACCTCTGGTCCGTGACGAAGCTCGCGTTGTGCTTCTACGTCTCCGCGATGTTCGTGACGCTCGTGGCCCTGGTCGCACTGTGGGTGATCGCCGACGCGGCCGGCGTGATCGGGAGCGTCGAGAAGTTCCTGGGCGACCTCCTCTCGGCGAAGGACTTCACCTTCCTCTCTGCGGGGGTCCTTCGTGGCGCCATCCTCGTGTCGCTCGTGATCGTGGCGCTCCAGGTCGTCATCACCGTGATCGCGGCATCGTTCTACAACATCTTCGCCGAGCTCTTCGGCGGCCTCGAGCTCGTGATCAAGGAAGAAGACGCCGGGCGCTGACCCGGTCTCGGCGCAGGAACCCGCTGGTACGCTCTGCGTCCTCCCGGGGCTATAGCTCAGTCGGTGAGAGCGCATCCCTGATAAGGATGAGGTCGCTGGTTCGATTCCAGCTAGCCCCACGTACACTCCCCGCGTGACGAACGTTCGGCGCGGACTGCTGCTCGGCCTGCTCGCGTTGGTCGTCGGCGTCGTGGTGCGACTGCGCGGCAAGGGCGAGGTCGAGCCGACCACCGGCGCCTGGCGCGAGCTCGAGGGCCCCGACTTCCGGTGAGCCGCGTCGCACTCGTCGGAACCGGCGCGGTCGCTGTGCGCGCGGCCCGCCAGCTCGTCGACACCGACGGCGTCGAACGACTGTTCATCGCGGCGCGCGACGATGCGAGCGCCCGGCGCCTCGCGCGCGCGGTCGACGCCGAAACCGTTGGACTCGAGGCAGTCACGGAGGCCGACGTCGACGCGATCGCGGTGGCGATTCCCGGGCGCGCGGCCGTGACGGTGGTCCGCCGGGCGATCGACGCCGGGATCCCCGCGGCGACGTGCGCCGACGATCCCCGAGCGACCCGAGCGCTCCTCGAGCTGGGCCCGGCTGCGTTCGATCGACAGGTCAGCGTCGTCGCCGGCTGTGGGCTCGTCCCCGGTCTCTCCGATCTCCTCGCTCGCCATGCCGCCGACGCACTCGAGGACCCCGACGAGGTCCAGGTCTCCCGGGTCGGCGTCGCGGGGCCGGTCTGCCGCTCGACGCTCCGGCAGGCCGGGCGGGCCGATGCCCGCGAATGGCGTGACGGCTCCTGGCATGTGCCCGACCGTCGTGGGCCCCAGCTCGTCTGGCTCCCCGAGCCGGTCGCGGCGCGCGAGTGCACCGCGATCGACGGAGGCGTCGAGCTGCTCCGCTTGGCGGTGCCCGAGGCGTGCGACCTCATGGTGCGGGCCGAGGCGCCCGAGCGTCGGAGCCCGAGGTCGGGACTCGGACGTCGTTCCGTTCGCGACGAGTTCGGAGGGGCCAGGGTCGAGGTCTGGGGCTGGCGCGGCGGAACGCGGACCTCGATCGTCTACGGGGTGATCGAGCGCACCGCGGTCGCCGCGGGGACGACGCTCGCCGTGAGTGCTGCACGCCTCGGTGGAGCGCTCCCGGAGATCGGCATGCGCGCCGAGCACGGCGGCGTGCGCGCGGTCGGGGCAACGTTCGTTCCGGAGGGCTTCCTCGCCGAGCTCGCGCGCCGAGGGGTCAAGGCGGCGACGTTCGAGGGCGCCGAGGCCTGAGACGCGATCTCCGACACTTTCGGCGGTCGGGCCGGTAACGTCACATGGTGACGGTGCAGGATGACGCTCTGAGCGCGTCCACGACCACTCCGCAGGAAGCGACCTTTTCCGCGGTGCTCGACGGCACGTTCGACGCGCTCATGATCGTTCGGGCGGTGCGCGACGACGCCGGGACTATCGTCGACTTCGCGTACGACTACGCGAACGCGGCGTCGGCAGAGCGCATCGGCTACCAACCGGGGGAGCTGCTCGGTACGACGATGCCGAGGGTCGTCCCGGAAGCCCGCGAGGTGTTCGTCAGGCTGGTCGACGTGGTCGAGACCGGCGTACCGATGGATCTGACGCTCGCGGGAGACGCGGGGCAGCGGGTGCCGGGCGCGTTCGAGATCCGGGCGCGCCGTCTCGACGACGGTGCCGTGCTCACGATCCGGACGCTCGAGCCGACGGAAGGAGCGCCGACGAGCGCGGCCGCGAGCCCCGATGTGCGCCAAGTCCTGGAGGCCCTCCCGGTGGGCGTCGCGGTCGTGGGGCCGTCGGGCGAAGCGGGCTTCCTGAACCGGGCCGGGCAACGGCTCCTCGGTGGTCCGGCACCGGACCTCGAGCGCCTCGAGGACAGCCCCGAACGCTTCGCACTCCAGCGCCTCGGCAGCGACGAGCGCTACCCCGCAGCGGAGATGGGCCTCGCGCGTGCGCTGCGCACCGGCCTGCCGGCGAGCTGCGACGACATGATCGTGGTCCGCGGCGACGGTTCGCGGATCCCGCTCGAGACCAACGCCGCGCCGCTGATCGGCCCCGACGGCGAGATCGCGGGAGCGGTCACGGTCTTCGAAGACATCTCGATGCGGCGTCAGCAGGAGGCGCTCGTGGCGCAAGCGCTCGCCGAGCTCGCGTTGGAGAGCGAGCAGCTCGGGGAGTTCGCCGCGATGGCCGCCCACGACCTCGCCGCGCCATTGCGGGCGATCAGCGGGTTCGCCCAGCTGCTCGCGGAGCGGTACGGAACGGACCTGGGGCAGGACGCTCGAGAGTGGATCGAGTTCATCCAGACCGACGCGGCTCGGATGAAGACCTTGATCGACGACCTCCTCGTCTACGCGAGAGCAGGGGCAGCGCCACCACCGACCGCAGAGGTGGACCTCGAGGTGCTCACAGCGGAGGTCGCCGCCGTGTTGGGTGCTGCGTTCGCAGCGAAGGGCGTCGAGCTCGTCGTGGAGCCGCTGCCCGTGGTTCTCGGCGACCGGGCCGCGCTGTACGTCGTCCTGCGGAACCTGCTCGGGAACGCGCTGAAATTCGCCCGGTCAGAGGGTGCGAGCGTCGTGATCGTCAGCGCCGCGCGTGACCAGAGCGAATGGGTCGTCTCCGTCGCCGACAACGGTGTCGGAGTCCCGGACTCCGAACGCGATGCGCTCTTCCTGCCCTTCCACCGAGGCCAGGCCGCCGCAGACCGAGCCGGGAACGGCCTGGGGTTGAGCATCTGTCGCCGCATCGTCGAGTACCACGGCGGACGCACCTGGTACGAGCCGACAGCAGGCGGTGGCGCCACGTTCCGGTTCACTCTCGACGCGGCCTGACGCGCGCACACCCGCTCGTGGGAGTCCGAGCCGCGACGCGCGTCGGCCGGGATGGCCGGCGGCTTCGTTGCCGCCGAGCACCCCGGCCTCTGCGTTGACCGTTCTCGGTGCAGGGAGTGCTACTTGTTGGTAGCCGTCCGCTGCGTACCGGTGAACGTGTACTGGATGGTCGACGCCTTGTTCTGGAACGTGTTGCCGGCCGCACTGGGCAGCGTCAGCGTCACGCGCAGGAAGTTGTCGGACCCAGCGGTGAGTGCGAGGTTGTTCAGTGTGCGGTTCGCACCGATCACCGAAGTCGACGCGATCACCGAGCTCGTCGACCCGCCGCACGTGTAGGTGTACGCGGGCGCCGTGCCGGCCTCGGTCCACGCGACCGAGCACTTGTCGACGACCATCTGGAGGCCGTCGGTGACGTCGGTGTCGAGGAGCGAGGTGGTGGTCGCAACGGTCGTCAGCTTCACGTCCGCGAGGTCGATCGACCCCGTGTCCTTGATGTTGACGGCGCGCTGGATGGTGTCGCCGGCCGCGATGTCGCTCGCCCCGAGCACCAGGCGGTTGTTCGCCCCGTTGGTGCCGATCGGGTTGAGCGTGACCGTGCCGGAAGTGTTGGCCTGCGAGACCTGCGCGGTGTCGGTGAACGTTGCGAACGCACCGAGCCCCACGAGGGTCGTAGCGACCATTACCAGCGCAGCGGAGAGCAGAATCTTGCCCGACGCGGCCCCGCGGATCGCCATTCCCTTCTTCATTGGGTTGTCCTCCCATCGCCGGGCCGCCCTCCTGGCTTCCCGTCTTCAGGTGCATCGGCCACGGAGCGTGAGACAGTAGGCGCGGACGCACCCAGGACCGAAATAATGCACTCGCGTCAGAAGACCGGGGTCGCGGGGGTCTCGAAGACCCCATAGCCTTGGTGGCGTGGTGGAGCTGGAAGCGCAGGTGGGCGCAGCGGTCGGGGTGTCGCGGATCCTGCTCGTCGACGACCACCGGATGTTCGCCGAGAGCCTGGCCCGGCTGCTCGCCGACGAGGTGGACATCACCGTGCTCGGCTCGGCCGCCACCGCCGGAGAGGCGATCGACCTGGTGGGCCGTGCGCAGCCTCGCGTGGTCCTCATGGACTATCACC
>JBKJJI010000105.1:0-4672 GCA_046598115.1 Acidimicrobiia bacterium
ACGAGAGGTTGAAGCAGACGATCCCCGTCGCGCCGCGCCCGATCAGGTCACGGAACTTGGCCTCGAACGCGCCGGCCGACGGCGCCGCCGTCTCGGGGAGCACGTCGGACGCCTGGAGCCGCTGCCAGAAGCCCTCGGTGCTCAGCTCCTCGCGATCGACGAACTCGGTGTCACCGAACCGGATCGTGAGGGGCACGATCTCGATCGCATGTGTGTCGACGAGATCCTGCGGCAGGTCACAGGCGCTGTCGGTGACGACTCGGACTCCCAACGGACTGCTCCTCGGTGGCGGCGGCGACCGTCATCGTGTCACGGGCGGGGGTGTCAGCGCCCGTTCCCGGTCGAAGTCGATGCTGCATCCGAGGGCCCACGCCCCGGCCGGACGAGCCGGAGCAACCCGCGGACCTCCTCGACGCGCCCGATCCAGAGGCCTCCCAGCACGAGGACGCCCGCCACCACGAGGCCGAGCACGACGGACACGACCGCGCGCCCCGACGTCGACCACCCGATCTGCTCGCTCACGGCCCAGGCGCCGAGTGCGCCGACGACGCTGGCCAGCAGGACGCGCCCACCGGTCGTGCCGATCCCGCGACCCTGGAGGCCACCGACGCGTCGCGAGAGGACCGCCAAGGTGAAGAGCGACGCGAGGGCATAGGCGCCGGAGAAGGCGGCGGCGAGACCCGGGATGCCGAGCGGCCCGAACAGGGCGAGGGCGAGCCCGATGTTGATCGCGTTCTCGGCACAGTTGAGGAAGAACGGCGTGCGGGTGTCGGAGAGCGAGTAGAACGCGCGCAGGGCGAACAGGTAGGTCGAGAAGAACGGGAGCCCGGCCGCGAACGCGACCAATGTGTCGCTCACGAGCGCCGCGTCTGCTGCCGAGAACGCACCGCGCTGGAGCAGGGCGACGACGAGCGGGCGGGCGAGCGCGACGTAGACCGCCGCCGCCGGCACGATGACCGCGAACGTCAGGCGCAGGGACCGCGCGAAGCGGTGCCGCAGCGCCGGCGCGTCCTGCCGGCTGCCGGCCGCCGCGAGATCGGGGGCGACGGCCGTCATCACGGACACGGAGAACAGCCCGTACGGGAGCTGGAAGAATGCGTACGCGCTCAGGTAGGCGAACGCGCCCCCGCGCGTACCATTGGCGAGCACGAGGACGACCCAGAGCGCGACCTGGTTGGCGATGACGTAGCCCACGG
This sequence comes from Acidimicrobiia bacterium, assembly GCA_046598115.1. Taxonomy (GTDB): domain Bacteria; phylum Actinomycetota; class Acidimicrobiia; order IMCC26256; family PALSA-555; genus DASUAO01. The sequence goes on from JBKJJI010000105.1 coordinate 1,197, forward strand.
TCCAGCCCGAGAGCCGCAACATGGTGCGTACGGCCGCATGGCGCAGCGAGGGGGCGAAGCGGAGACGGACGCGCGCGGCCCGGAGCGCCGGGAGCAGCGCGATCGCCATCGCGGCGATGCCCGCGGTCGTCCCGAGACCGAGCAGCAGGGTCAGTCCGGTGTCATCGTTGATCCGAGCGACGGTGAGCCGGCCGTCGACGACGCGGGGGAGCGCGAGGAACATCGTGATCACGACGACGTTGTTGAGGATCGGCGCGAACGCTGCGGCGGCGAAGCGACGACGGGCCTGGAGCAGGGACGTCGCGAGCGCGGTGATCCCGTAGAAGAGCATCTGGGGCATGAAGAGCCGGAGGAGGCTCGTTGCGAGCTCCTGCTGGGCGGCGCGTCCCGGACCCGAGACGCGCAGCGTGTAGATGTCGACGATGAACGGCGCGAGGACCACACCGAGGACGGTGATCGCGACGAGCGCGAGCACCGCCACTGAGACGACCGCGCTGGTCGCGTCGTCGTCGTCGTCGTGGAAGTGGCGGACGAACTGGGGGACGAGGGTGGCGGTGAGCACCCCGCCGAGCAGGAGCTCGTAGACGATGTTCGGCGTCTCGTTCGCGTAGGAGTACACGCCCGCGAGCGTCGTGATCCCCAGCGCGTACGCGATCGCGGCGACGCGGAGGAAGCCGGTGAGGCGCGAGAGGGCCGTGCCGATCCCGACCACCGCGCTCGACTGGAGCAGCGATCGGGTGTCGTGACGGCGGTGCCGGTCGTCGCGGGTTGGGCGATCAGCCATGGCCGACGGCTTCGCGACGTCGTCGGCGTGCGCGCCAGATGTAGAGACCCCACCAGATCGCGAGGAAGGCCGCCGCGCCGATCATCAACGTCAGCCCGACCGCGCTCACCACGGTCGAGCGGACCTGGAAGCGCGACTCGGAGATCACCAGGCCGCCCTGTGCGGTCCGGACGCTCATCTCGAGCGGGAAGGTCCCCGAGGTGCGCGCCTCCACGGCGACGCGCAGCGTCGTGTTCCGGGGCGCGAGCTCGATGGTGCGCGTCGAGCCCTCGGGGAAGAAGAGCTTGGGGCTGTCGAGGGTGACCGTGATCCGGACCTTCCGACCGGTGTCGTTTCGGAACGTCAGCGGAATCTCACCCGCACGCGACGTGAGGGTGATGGTCCCGGGATCCGGGATGCGGATGCCGGCGAGGAACGCGTCCATCGACGCGTTCACGTGGTCGACGGTCGCCCGGGCGCGCGCGAGGCCGTCGGCACCGAGGAAGGTCGACGACTCTGCGATCAGCAGTGCCTCGCGGCCCTGGGTGACGATGGGATCCTCGCCGCCCACGACGGCCTCGAACGCGTCGAGCCGAGCCTCCGTGAGCCGGTAGGCATCGGCGGGGACCGGCGGATCGGGCACGAACTCCGGCACAGAGAGGCGAACGGGGTCGACCCCCGGTGGGAGTCCAGCCCCGAACGCGTCCGTGGACGTGATCGGATCGAGCCACGGATTCCCCCGGAGGCCCGCCAGCGCAGCATCGAAGAGGGCGGTGGGGGCATCGAGCTCTCTCGGGATCGCGAGCGTGACGGCGCGCTGGACCGATGGTTGTTCGAGCGCGATCAGCGACAGGCCGGCCAGGAGGGATTGCGCGCGCAGCGCCGGAGAACCGGATCCGGAAAGAATCGAGACCAAGCCAGAATCGCTCGCGAGGGCGCGCACGGTCCCCGACACGCCCCGATCGTCGTATGCGAGTTCGAACGGCGCAGCCAACGTGAATTTCGCGTCGCGCGACTCGAGCGCTGAACTCGCGACGATCATCTGCTGAACGCCCCGCGCGTGCATTCGAGCGAGGGATGCGTCGTCGATCGGGTCCACGAGCGCCGTCGTCCCGTCTGGGGTATGGGGCAACAGGGGGGTGCCACGAGCGAGACCGTCTGCCAGCTGTCGGTCGACGAGGGCATCGAGGCCGGCGCCGAGGAGCACAGGCAGGTTCGACGGAACGTACGTCGAGGCGAGGACTTGGGATCGGCCGGCAGCGTCTTGGATCGCGGCCGCCCCGCGCGCGATAGCGGGGTCATCGCGCCCTTGCTCGATCCAGGCGGCGAGCGTCTCGGCTCCGGGAACCAAGGTCAGTGGCACATCCCCGGCGCGGGTGAGCGCGGCAGCCTGCCGCCCGAGCCGCCCATCGGCGCGGAACGATCGGACGACGTCAGGGTCGGCCGACCCGTCCGGCAGTATCGACGGACCTTCCTGCAACGGCCAGATCCAGGCGACGCCGAGCCGTCTCGCGAGTGGTTCGGCAGCTCCGGTCGGCGTGGCCGGCGCGACGACCGCGAACGTGGTGAACGAAGTCCCCAGGGACTCGGTGGTGCCGGGCGTGCGCAGCTCGACGACGAGGGGGTACACGCCGGCGCGGCGGAGCCCGAGCCGCGCAGGGTCGCGCGGCTGCGGGGACGCCAGGCCGAGCGTCACCACGCGGGTCCCACTCGCGTCGGCAGGCAACGACGCGATCGGTACCTCGATCTCGTCGAGGGCCGGGCCGCGGGGACCGTCGATCGCGACCCGGTCGAACTCCGTCCGGGAGCTCAGCGTCTCGAACGCCGCGATGTGCACCGTGGCCTCGGGCTCGACCGACGCCGCGACCCGCAACCCGAGACGCAGGTCGCCACCGACCGGGGTCCAGGGATCCTGGGCGACGAGCTCGATCGCGTCGCTGCGCGCTGCAGCGGGGGTGGGCGCGGCGTGCGCGCCCACGCCGACGACCATCGACGCGACGACCATCGACGCGAGGAGCGCCGCGGCACGCGCCGCGGCACGCGTCGCACGAGTCACAGGGCGCGATCGAGGACGCAGAGACCGACCGGGAGGCGTCGGAACCCGCACCGCTCATAGAGCGCGAGGGCGCCGTCGTTGGTCCACTGCGTGTTGACGAGGGCTCGGCGCACGTCGTGGCGGGCGAGCCACCGGAGCGCGTCGGCGACGAGGACGACGCCCCATCCCTGCCGATGTTCGCCCGGGTGCACCGCGACGCGCTGGAGGTAGCCCTGCCGGCCGGCTCGTCCGGTGATGGAGTACGCGGCGAGGCGGCCCGGCGCGGCCTCGCCGACCCGGAAGCGGACCGACGGCGTGGCCTGGAGCGCGTCCCGCAGTCCCTGGTCGTCGAGGCCCCAGAAGTCGTCGAAGGCAAGGCCGTCGAGATGCAGGACCGGGTCGCGATCGCCACGCCACGCGCGACGGAGACGCTTCGCGACGCGAGGTTCGGGGATCCGATGTAGATCGTGCTCGAGGAGGTGCAGCCGTTCACGGACGTCGAACCCTGCGTCGACGAACGAGAGTGCGTCCCCCGGCGGTATCGCGGTGGTCACGACCGACCGGTAGCCGCGACGGCGAAGCGCGTCGAGACACGACCCGACGGTCGCCGGCTCCCTGGGGATGCGCTCCCCGAGGACGAGGTGCGCGGTCGAGCGGTCGCCGCGCCACGGACTCGCC
>JBKJJI010000222.1:0-3895 GCA_046598115.1 Acidimicrobiia bacterium
CACGATCATCACCGCGATGGACGGCGACGAGCCCGTCGGGGTCGCGGCGAACTCGTTCACGTCGGTCTCGATCGACCCGCCGCTCGTCCTCTTCTGCGTCGGACGTTCGTCGTCGACGTGGCCCCGCATCGAGAAGGCGCGGAAGTTCGCCGTGAACATCCTCGGCGACCATCAGGAGGAGCTCTCGGGCCTGTTCGCCACGAAGGGCGCCGACCGTTTCGGTCAGACCGAGTGGCGCATCGGGGTCGGTGGATCACCGGTCCTGCACGACACTCTCTCGTACCTCGACTGCGAGTTCTGGGCCGAGTACGACGGCGGCGACCACATCATCGTGGTCGGCCGTGTCCTCGACCTCGGGGTGCAACGCGATGGCGCGCCGCTCCTGTTCTTCCGCGGGAAGTACGGCCGGCTCGCCGAGTGACGTGACCACTCGCCGGGCGAACGACGAAGCCCGCACCCCGGGCAGGCTCGCCGGGCGGGTCGCGATCGTGAGTCCGGCGGAGCCTGATGCGGCGCTCGCGCTCGCGGCAGCAGGTGCGACGGTCGTCGTCGTCGGTCCGGAGCCCGACGCGGTCGGTGCACTGGTGCGGCGTGTCGCCGACGCCGGGCATCGGGCGATCGCCTTCGTCGGCGATCCCACCACCGACGCCGACGCGCTCGTCGAGATGGTCGCCGAGATCTTCCCCGACCGCGCGCCGGGCGCGTCGGAGCCGGCCTGAGACCCTGACGGCCCCGTCAGGCTCGCGGGTACCCTGAGCCGTCGCCCCGAGCGAGTCGGCCGGGGACGACGTCGAACCGACGTGGCCCGGGACCCCGGGCCGGAGCGAAAGCCGGGAGCGGTGGATCGGGAGCGCGAGCTGCGACGGGCCGGATGGCGGCTCATGCGTGGTGCGCTCCGAAGCCAGCGGGCCTGGGTCGTCGGCGGTGTCCTGTCGGGGGTCGGCTGGACGGCGACGAAGGTGTCGGTCCCGCTCCTCGCGGCGGCGGCCATCGACGAGGGGATCCTTCCCCGCGACGGTGGCGCCATCCTGAAGTTCGCCATCCTGATCGTCCTCGTCGGTGCGCTCCAGGCGGTGGGCACGGGAGCACGGCGCTACGCCGCGTTCCGGATCTCCTATCGGGTCGAGACCGACCTGCGCGAGCGCCTGTTCGCGCATCTCCAGCGGCTCCACTTCGCGTTCCACGACCGGGCGCAGACCGGCCAGCTCATGGCGAGGGCGAACACCGACATCCAGCAGGTGAACCAGGTCGTGGTGCTCCTGCCGCTCCTGTCCGCCAGCATGCTGATCCTCCTCGCCGTCGTCGTGATCATGATGCTCAAGAGCGTGACGCTGGCGTTGCTCTCGCTCGGAGCGCTCCCGCTGCTCAACATCGCGGCCACGCGGTTCAGTCGGCGCATCGCGCCGGTGTCGCTGCGTCTCCAGGAAGAGCTCGGCGATCTCTCGGGCGTCGTCGAGGAGACCGTCGCTGGTGTGCGCGTGGTGAAGGGGTTCGGTGCCGAGCGGCTCCAGGCGCGCCGCCTCCAGGCCGAGGCCGACGACGTGCTGGCGCGTGCGCTCGAGGCTGCTCGTTTGCGGTCGCGATTCCTCCCGTTGGTCGACTTCCTCCCCGCGGTCGCGCTCGTCGTGATCCTCTGGTACGGCGGGCACCTCGTGCTCGACGGCGAGCTCCGGATCGGTGATCTCGTCGCGTTCAACTCGTTTGTGCTCATGCTCATCTGGCCGATGCGGATGGCCGGCATGGTCGTGGCGCAGGCCACGCGAGCGTCGGCGTCGGCGGGTCGCATCCACGAGATCCTCTCGACGGATCCCGCGGTCGTCGATCCGCCGCATCCGGTGGCACTCCCGGTCCCTGCCACCGGCGAGCTCCGGTTCGAGGGCGTCGCGTTCCGCTACGGCGACGGCCCGCCGGTGCTCGGCGGGTTCGACCTCGTGATCCCGGGCGGCGAGGCGGTCGCGGTGGTCGGGGCCACGGGGAGCGGCAAGACGACCGTGGCTCGACTCGTCTCTCGTTTCTACGACGTGAGCGACGGTCGCGTGCTGCTCGACGGCGTCGACGTGCGCGACGTGTTGGTCCGTGAGCTGCGTCGCAACGTGGGGATCGTCTTCGAAGACACGTTCCTGTTCACCGACACCGTGTGCGAGAACATCGCGTTCGCGGACCCGGAGGCATCGTTGGAGCGGGTGCAGCGAGCCGCACGGCTGGCGGGCGCCGAGGAGTTCGTCAATGCCCTGCCCGAGGGGCTCGACACTGTGATCGGCGAGCAGGGCTTCTCGCTCTCCGGTGGCCAGCGCCAGCGCATCGCGATCGCACGCGCGGTGCTCGCAGACCCGCGCGTGCTGATCCTCGACGATGCCACGTCGTCGGTCGACCCGACGAAGGAGCACGAGATCCGTTCGGCCCTGCAGGAAGTGATGCAGGGGCGGACGACGCTGATCATCGCCCACCCCGCCGCGACGATCGCGCTCGCCGACCGCGTGGTCCTCCTCGACGGTGGGCGCATCGTGGCCGAGGGGACGCACGAGCAGCTCCTCGCGTCGTCGGAGCGATATCGCGACGTCCTCGCCCAGGCGGAAGGCCACACCGGGGCTCGATCATGAGGGCCGGATCATGAGGGCCGGATCATGAGAGGGGGCGGTGGGCGCGGGCCGTTCGGCGTGCACGCCATCGACGAGACCCTCAGTCGCGACGAGGCGGCCGGCGTCCTCCGTCGCCTCGGCGGGATGCTGCGCCCGTGGCGGCGCCGGATGGTGCTCGCGGTCGTGTTGCTGGTCGGCCAGACCGCGTGCCTGCTGGCGGGGCCCGCGCTGGTCCGTCACGGCATCGACGCGGGACTCCGCAACGACGACGCCGGCGCGCTGAACCTCTCGGCCGCGCTCTACCTCTTCGTCGCGATCGCCGCGCTGTTCCTGGGTCGGGCCTCCATCTGGGCGATCGCCCGGATCGGTGAGCGATTCCTGCGCGAGCTGCGGGTGCGCGTGTTCGATCACCTCCTCTCGCTCGGCCTCGACTTCTACGAGCGCGAGCGCACCGGCCGGCTGGTGTCTCGGCTCACCTCCGACGTCGACGCCCTGCAGGAGCTCGTCCAGATGGGCCTGGCGATGTTCGTCCAGAACGCGCTGCTGTTCGTCGGTGCGGTCGTGGTGATCTTCACGATGAGCTGGCAGCTCGCGCTGTGCATCCTGGTGTTGGTCCCGCCGGTCGTGCTCGCCACCCGGTGGTTCCGGAAGGCCGCGAACCTCGCGTACCTCGAGGTGCGCGAGCGGATCGGCGCGAACCTCACCACCCTCCAGGAGGGCCTTGCCGGGGTGCGGGTCGTGCAGGCGTTCGGTCGGGAGGTCTCCTTCGCAGGGCGGTTCCGGGAGACCAACGAGGCGCAGTTCGACGCCAACCTCGAGACGGTGAAGATCTCCACCAAGTACTTCCCGTTCGTGGAGTTCTGCGGCGTCGTCGGCATCGCGATGATCGTCGGGATCGGCGGGGTGTTCGTCGACCGCGACATCGTCACGGTCGGTACGGTCGCCGCGTTCGTCCTCTACCTCAACAACCTCTTCGAGCCCGTGCAGCAGCTCGGCCAGCTCTACAACACGCTCCAGTCGGCGGCCGCTGCGCTGCACAAGCTGTTCGGACTCCTCGACACCGCGCCGTCGGTACCGGAGCGCCCCGGGGCGATCGATCTCCCCGAGCGCGGCGCCGTCGACCTCGAGGGTGTGTCGTTCGGGTATGCCGACGGTCCGGAGGTGCTGCACGACGTCACCCTGCACGTGGAGCCCGGCGAACGACTCGCGCTCGTGGGTCCGACCGGTGCCGGGAAGTCGACGCTGGCGAAGCTCGTGGCCCGGTTCTACGACCCGCGCTCCGGAGTGGTGAAGCTCGGCGGGGTGGATCTGCGCGA
>JBKJJI010000280.1:0-3488 GCA_046598115.1 Acidimicrobiia bacterium
GACCTGTTGCGCGACGAAGGTCGCCGCTACGCGGAGCGTCTCGGCGAGGACGGCGTCGCGGTCGAGGAGGCGTGCTTCGCCGGCCAGCCGCACGGCTTCATCAACTTCGAGCTCCCGGCCGCCGCGGATGCGTTCGAGCGGATCGGCATCTGGCTGGCAGGGGTCTTCGCAGACGACGCCTAGGAGCTGCCGGTCGCGGGGTGCAGGGTGACGGGGATGCCCGAGTACTGGACCATGCCGGTGATGGTGTCGATCCGGTCCTTGTCCGTGAGCCGGTTGACGTTCGCGCGCTCGTGACCGTGCGGGACCGACACGGTCCCGGCCCGCACGGAGGGCTCGACGACTGCGACGCCGCAGATCTCGCCGCGCTCGCTGCGCACGACGACAGGGTCGCCGTCGCGCACGCCGGCAGCGGTGGCGTCGTCCGGATGCACGATCACTGCCGACGGCTCGGCCAGGTAGCCGAGCTGGGAGTTCAGGCGTCGCACCTGCCGCCGCGGCACGAGCACGAGCGACGGCGGGCGCATCCCGAGCGCGGCGAGCTGCTCGACGAGCAGTGGCGGAGCGAGGTTCCAGCCTCCGGCGCGTGCGAGCAGGTCGTCGACCCATCGGGCGGGGAGGTCGTGCCCGTGCTCGACCCAGCCGGTCGCGGCGACGTCGGCGTATGGGCTGCGAGCGCCCGCGAGCACTCGCTCGAGCATGGCGTCGTCGGTGGGCTCCTCGTCGCCGGTGCCGGCGAGCTCGTATCCGAGGCGGCGCCCGAGCTCGGCGAGCACCCACCACACGGATCGGCGGTCACCGCACGGAGCGACGACCGCCGGAGTGTGCTGCCCAGCCACGCGCGGGAGCAGGAAGTCCCAGAGCGTGACGTCGGCCCGTTCGAGCTGGTCCTTGGTGGGGAGGACGTGCGTTGAGAGCGCCGTCGTGTCGTTGCCGATGATCTCGATGGTCGCGAGGAGCTCGAGCGACTCCAGCGCGGGCACGAGGGTGTTCACATCGGGGAACGCGGTGACGAGACCGCCGCCGAGGTTGAGCACGGCACGGATGGTGCCGGCGCGGATCTCGTCGCCGAGCACCGCGCAGGGCCACTCACCGAGGAACGCCTGCGCCTCGGGTCGACTCGCCGGACCGGGCCCGAAGAGCGCGTCCGGAGGGAGGACCGGGAGGTCCATGTCCTCCTTGCGGTGCAGGAACCCGGGATGGAACCACACGCCACCCGGGCGGTTCATGGAGTCGGTCACGATCATCAGTGCCCACGCGAGCCACTGGGTCACGTTCGCTCCGGCGGCCATCGTGACTCCCGTGCCGGTGCTGACAGCGACGCGACCCGCTGTCCGGATCGCGGCGAGGAGCTGCTCGAGCTCGTCGATCGGGATGTCGGCCACCCTGGCTGCGTGCTCGGCGGTGAACGACTCGACGGCATCGGCGAGCGCGTCGCGGCCCACCGCGCGCCCAGCGAGCACGTCCCGCCTCGCGTCGTCGCGCAGCAGCTCGCGGACGAGGTAGGCGAGGATCGCGTGGTCGGTGCCGGGACGAGGCGCGATGTGGTGGCCGGCGAGCTGCGCGGTCTCCGTGCGACGCGGGTCCACCACCCAGATCTCGGCGTGGTCGCGGAGCGCCCGGAGCTCGGTCACTGGGTCGGGGAGGCCGGTGCCGTGCCCATGCGAGACGATGGGGTTGATGCCCAGGTAGAGCACGAGCCGCGCGCGCTCGTGGTCGACGTGCGCGCTGAGCCCGGGGAAGCCGCCCATCTGGTGTGCGATGAGGACCTTGGCGGTGCCGTCGATCGTGAGGGGGCTGAACCTCGCCGGGGTGCCGATCGCGGCGTGGAGTGCCTCGGCCATCCGGTACCCGGCCGCGTCCATGCCGATGCCGCTCCCGAAGAAGATCCCGACCGCCGCAGGTCCGTGCTCGTCGATGATCGCCCGGAGTCGGGCCCCGAGGTCGTCGAGGCAGACATCCCAGGTCGTCGGCTGCAGCCTGTCGCCAGTCCGGATCTGCGGCACCTCGAGCCGATCGGGGTGGTGGTGCAGCTGTGGGAGCGAGCGACCCTTGGCGCAGGTGTAGCCGTGCGAGAGCGGGTGCTCCTGGTCCCCGCGCACGCGCACGACCTGGTCGCCCTCGACATCCACGAGGATCCCGCACGTGGCTGTGCAGATCCGGCAGAAGCTCCGGGTCGTGCGGACGTCCGGACTGGCCATCGGACGGTCCCCTCGTCAGGCGACGGGCGTGAACTCGAGGTGCAGCTGCTGGAGGCCACGCAGGATGTAGGTGGGCGCATACTCGTAGCGACGGGCATCGGGTGGGCCGTGCTGGGACTCGGAGATGCGGATGTCGGCCATCCGGTCGAGGAGGCGTTCGATGCTGACCCGCGTCTCCGCGCGGGCCAGCGGTGCCCCCGGGCAGGTGTGCGTGCCGAACCCGAAGGCGAGATGGGTCCGGGCGTTCCCACGGTCGGGGCGGAACTCGGCCGGTTCGTCGTAGCGCCCGGGGTCGCGGTTGATCGCCCCGTTCAGGAGCATCACGGTCGTCCCGGCCGGGATCTCGATCCCACCCACCGTCGTGGTGACGCGTGCCAGTCGGAAGTCGCCCTTCACCGGGCTCTCGTAGCGGAGCGTCTCCTCGATGAAGTTCGGGATGCGCGCCCGGTCGTCCCTGAGCTGCTGCTGGAGGTCGGGGCGCTCGCCGATGAGCTGGAACGCCGACGCGAGGAGCCGGACCGTCGTCTCCTGGCCGGCTGCGAAGATGTTGGCGGCGATGCGTACGACATCGATGACCTCGGGCATCGAGCCGTCGGGGAACTTCGCCGTGGCGAGCCCGGTCAGGACGTCGTCGCGGGGTGCTCGTCGCCGGTCCTCGACGTACTCCGTGAACTTCTGGTACAGGAACTCGAGCGGGTTGCGGGCCATCGCCTGCTCGGTGCTGCCGACCGCGCGGTCCGAGCGGGTCCCCATCTCCGCGCTGAACTGCTCGTGGTCGGTCTCGGGCACGCCGAGGAGCTCGGCGATCACCAAGAGTGTGAACGGCCCGGCGAACCCGCTGACGAACTCGCACGTTCCCTTCGAGGCGATCTCGTCGATCTGGCGATCGACGAGGCGCCACATGAATGCCTCGTTCTCCTTGAGCCGCTTCGGCGTGAGCAGGCGCATGAGGAGAGCCCGGTGGCTGGTGTGCTCCGGTGGGTCGAAGGTGATGATCTGGTCGCTCATCGGCAGGGCGTCGCGGTGCGCCTCGACCAACTCGCTGACGTCGTCGCCCTCGAGCGGAACGGGGAACCCGGGGAACGGCCCGCTCACCGAGTTGCACGACGAGAACGTGTCGGGGTCGTGGAGCACCGACACCGCCTCTTCGTAGCCGGTCACCATCACGACACCGTGGTGCGGTTCGCGCTGGACCGGACACTGCGCACGCAGGTGCTCGAAGTAGGGATAGGGATCAGGGATCAGTGCGTCGTCGCGGAAGAAGTCGATCGCATCGAGCTCGATCGC
>JBKJJI010000401.1:0-3089 GCA_046598115.1 Acidimicrobiia bacterium
AAGCCGAATCAGAAAGCCGAATCAGAAAGCCGAATCAGAAAGCCGGATCGAGCAGCCGGATCGAGCAGCCGGCGCGAGCCGCCGGATCAGGCCTCGACGTGGAGCTGCACCGCGGCCCGGGAGGCCAGGATCGGGCGCACGTGCTCCACGACGACCCGCTGGTGCTCCGGGTGGTCCTGGTAGCGCCGCCAGGCGTCGGCATCGTCGAAGTCGGCGACGATCGCGAGGTCGGACGTCCCCGGCGCGAGCCGGAGGTCGGTGCCGACCGTGAACGCACGGATCTCGGGGATGAGCCCCGGGAGCGCCCGGAGCGCCGTCTCGGCTGCGCTGATGGCGTCTGTCGACGCATCGGCGGCCCAGGTGAAGCACACCACGTGTCGAAGGGTCATTGCAGGCCTCCGGATGCGCCGCCGTCGATCGGGATCGCGGCACCCGTGAGGAAGCCGGCCGCCTCCGAGCACAGGAACGCCGCGGCCCGCCCGAAGCCATCGGGGTCGCCGAGGTGCCCGACCGGGATGCCGCTCGTGTCGGTGCTGCCCAGCGCGCGCAGGCGCTCGGTGTCGTGGAGCCCGGGCTGGAGCGAGTTCACCGTCACCCCATCGGGCGCGACCTCGGTGGCGAGGGTCTTGAGGAAGCCGGTGACCCCGGCCCGCGCCGTGTTCGACAGGATCAGGTACGGGATCGGCTGGCGCACCGCGATCGACGTGATCGCCACCACCCTCCCCCACTGCTGGGCCTGCATCGTGGGGACCGCCTCGGCGCACATCGCGATCGTCGAGAGGCAGTTCAGCTCGAAGGCCCGGGCGTACTCCTTCGGGTCGGAGACGTCGGCGAAGCGACCCGGGGGCGGGCCGCCCGCGTTCGCGACGAGGATGTCGAGCCCCCCGAGCGCGACCTTCGCGTCGCGCACGAACCCGGCGGCACCGTCGGCCGTGGAGACATCGGCGACGATCGGTGTCGCACCGATCGCGTCGGCGCTGCGCTCGAGCGCCTCGGCGTCGCGTCCGCACATCGCGACCTCGACGCCTTCTTCCGCGAGTGCTCGCGCGACTGCGAGCCCGAGGCCGCGCGAGGACGCGGCGACCGCGGCCCGTCGACCGCTGATCCCGAGGTCCATCAACCGCTCTTGTGCTCGTGGCTCGTGGTGCCCGTCGGCCCCGGAGGCCCCGTTGGCTTCTGATGGTGGATCGGTCCGTCACCGTCGCGCAGCGATGGCGCTTCGCGTCCGGTCCGGCGGGCGATGATCTCGGCGCAGATCGCGATCGCCGTCTCCTCGGGTGTCCGCGCACCCAGGTCGAGCCCGATCGGCGCCATCACTCGCGCGAGCTCGGCGTCGGTGACCCCCTCCTCGCGGAGTCGCTCGACGCGTCGGGCGTGGGTTCGCCGGCTCCCCATCGCACCGAGGTACCCGACATCGGTCGCGAGCGCCCCGATGATCGCGGGGACGTCGAACTTCGCGTCGTGGGTGAGGACGCAGACCGCGTCGCGGGGCCCGAGTGCCGTCGACACCGAGGCGAGGTGCCGGTCGGGCCAGTCGCAGACCACCTCGTCGGCCGTCGGGAACCGCAGCGGGGTCGCGAAGACCTCGCGGGCGTCGCAGACCGTGACGTGGTAGCCGAGCAGCTTCGCCGCACGGACGAGCGCCGCGGTGAAGTCGACCGCGCCGAAGATGATCATGCGCGCCGCCGGCGCGAACGATTCGATGAAGACCTCGACGGCTTCCTCGCGCGCCTCTCCATGCGCGCCGTAGTGACGGGTGACGGTGAGCCCGGCCGCGAGCTCGCCAATCGCGTCGCGCGCGACGACCCGATCGAGGTCGGCGTCGCCGAGCGTGCCGACGGCGTCCATCCCGGGACCGACGAGCAGCTTGGCGCCGACGTCCGCACCGGCGATCACGGTCGCGAGCGCTACCGGCTCGTGCGCCCGGAGCGCCGCACCCAGTACCTCGTAGACGGTGCTCACCAGTCGAGAGGCTCGACGAAGACGTGGATCGTGCCACCGCAGGTGAGGCCGACCGCGAACGCCTCGCCGTCGGAGTAGCCGAAAATGATCACGCCGGGGTCCCGCTCGCCCGCCAGGACTGCGAGGGCCTCGGCCACGACCGCTCCCTCCACGCAGCCGCCGGACACCGATCCGATCACCTCGCCGTTCTCGCTCACCGCCATCGCCGCCCCGGGGTCGCGTGGTCCGGAGCCGTCGAGGCCCACCACCCGGGCGATCGCGATGCGTCGACCCTCGGCGCGCCAGCGGTCGAGGTCGTCGAGGAGCTCCCTCATGACCGGACCTGCCTCGACGTGTTCTGTTTCGATCGGCGCGTCGCCGCTGCGCCGCGACCCGGGTCGGCGAGCACCGCGACGAGCTCCTCCAGCGCGTGGAGCGAGTGACCCTCCACGAAGTCGTCGACGAACGGGAGCGCAGCGGCCATGCCGCGTGCGAGGGGCGCATACTCCGGCGACGCCTTCAGCGGGTTCACCCAGACGATGCGGTGGGCGACGCGCGACAGCCGGGCCATCTCGCCGGCGAGCAGCTCGGGCTCGCCCCGGTCCCACCCGTCGGAGAGGATCACGACCACCGAGCCGCGAGCCATCCCGCGCGCGCCCCAACGGTCGTTGAACGCTCGCAGGCCCTCGCCGAGGCGGGTCCCGCCGGACCAGTCGGCCACGCGTCCTGCCGCGGCCGTGAGGGCGGCGTCGGGATCGCGGCTCGAGAGCTCGCGAGTGAGACGGGTGAGCCGGGTTCCGAGCGCGAACGCCTCGACCCGACCGCATCCCGCGACGCCCACGTGGAGAAAGCGCAGGAGCGCTCGCGCGTACGGCTCCATCGACCCGCTCACGTCGCAGATCAGGACGATCCGCCGGGGCCTGGTCGTGGGGGCCAGCGTGGACCGCCGGGTCGGGTCGCCACCGGCGCGCAGGGAGCGCCGAACCGTGCGCCGGAGGTCGGGCCGACCACGCTCGCGCCGCGAGGGCCGGAGACGGCGCGACGCGCGCTGCGCTCCCACGAGCCGCAGATCGGCCATCAACCGGCGGGCTTCGACGTGCTCCGCGTGGGTGAACCGCGCGAAGTCGCGCTGCCGGAGCACCTCGGCC
>JBKJJI010000253.1:0-20780 GCA_046598115.1 Acidimicrobiia bacterium
CGCTCCTGGCGCACGTCATGACGTCGGTCGGATGGTTGGGCGCGGTCGTCGTATTCCTCGCGCTCGCGGCCATCGGTCTCATCGTCGCCTTCGGTGGAGTGACGAACGCGCTCATCCCGCTCTACGCGGTCGGGGTGTTCACTTCGTTCACCCTGAGCCAGCTCGGGATGGTGCGCTATCAGCTCCACCAGGAGCCCCGCGGCTGGAAGCCGGGGGCCGTGCTCAGCGCGACCGGGGCGACGGTCACCTTCCTCGTGCTCGTGATCGTGGCGGTCACGAAGTTCACGAGCGGCGCGTGGTTGCCGGCGATCGTGATCCCACTGATCGTCTTCTTCTTCAAGTTCGTGAAGCGCCACTACGACGCCGTGTCTGCCGAGCTCTCGGTGGAACCCGGGTGGCGTCCGCCGTCGATGAACCACACGGTGATCGTGCTTGTCGGTCGGGTGCACCGTGGAGTGATCCAGGCCCTCGCGTACGGGAAGTCGATGAACCCGACGCGACTCATCGCACTCAGCGTCGTCTCGGAGGATGGCGAGCAGGAGCGGATCGAGGACTCCTGGGCCGAGTTCGGGATCGATGTCCCGCTCGAGATCCTCCACTCCCCCTACCGGGAGCTGAGCAAGCCGATCGTGGAGTTCGTGGACGACTTCGACCAGCAGTTCGCGAACGACGTCGTCACGATCATCATCCCCGAGTTCGTCGTGCGGCACTGGTGGGAGCACCTGCTCCACAACCAGAGCGCCTTCCTCCTGAAGGGTCGGCTGCTCTTCCGCCGCGACGTCGTCGTGATCTCGGTCCCGTACCACCTGCAGCGGACGGAGCACGAGCCGGCCTGACGGTTCGTCACGGGCGCCCGCGAGGGGGCATCCTGTGCGCTGCATCTCTCTCTGAGCGTCGGGGGTTCCATTGGCAACGGGCTTCAAGCGCCTCCTGGTGGGCCGTCCGATCCCGACGACCGAGCAGGAGCACCAGCGGATCCCCAAGCGGATCGCGCTCGCGGTGTTCTCGTCCGACGCGATCAGCTCCACGGCGTACGCGACGGAGGAGATCCTGTTCGTCACGGCCGTCGGTGCGTCGAGCCTCGCACTTGGGCTCGACACGCTCATCCCGATCGCACTCGCGGTCGCGCTGCTGTTGTCGATCGTCGCGTTCTCGTACCGCCAGACGATCTTCGCCTACCCGAGCGGCGGCGGGAGCTACGTCGTCAGCCGCGAGAACCTCGGTGAGAATCCTTCGCTGGTAGCCGGCGCCTCACTGCTCGTCGACTACATCCTCACGGTCGCGGTCTCGATCTCGGCCGGGGTCGCAGCCATCGTGTCGATCCCCGAGTTCCGCGACCTCGCGCAACACCGCGTGCTCGTCGCGATCGTGTTGATCGGGCTCATCTCCCTCGCGAACCTGCGCGGCATCAAGGAGTCGGGTCGCCTGTTCTCCGCGCCCACCTACCTCTACATCGTGATGATCACGTCACTCGTCGGCTACGGGCTGTTCCGGAGCTTCGTGCTCGACGACATCGCCCGGGTCCCCTTCGATCCGAAGGCCTTCGAAGGGACGCTCGCCGCGGGCGGCACCCTCGGGCTGTTCCTGATCCTGAAGGGGTTCTCCTCGGGTGCGGTGGCCCTCACCGGGGTCGAGGCGATCTCGAACGGGGTCCCCGCCTTCCGCAAGCCCGACTCCAAGAACGCCGCCGCGACGCTCGTCTGGATGGCGGTGATCCTGGGCACGCTGTTCCTGGGTCTCTCGGTGCTCGCCCGGCACCTCGACCCGTATCCGAGTCACGACACGACGGTGCTCGCGCAGATGGGCATCCAGGTGTTCGGCGGTGGCGCGATCTTCTTCGTGCTGCAGATCGCGACCGCGCTGATCCTCGTGCTCGCCGCGAACACGGCGTATGCCGACTTCCCCCGACTGTCGTCGATCATCGCCCGCGACGGCTACCTGCCGCGCCAGATGACGAACCGCGGCGACCGACTCGTCTTCTCGAACGGCGTGCTGCTGCTGGCCGGCGCATCCGTGGTCCTCATCGTCGCCTTCGGCGGGGTGACGAACGCGTTGATCCCCTTGTACGCGGTGGGGGTGTTCACGTCGTTCACGCTGTCGCAGCTCGGCATGGTCCGCCACCACCGGCGGCTCCAGGAAGCCGGCTGGAAGCGGCACATGGCGATCAACGGCGTCGGCGCGACCGCCACGTTCGTGGTCCTGCTCATCGTGGCGATCACCAAGTTCAGCAGCGGCGCCTGGGTCCCGATCGTGGTGATCCCCCTGATCATCACGCTCTTCAAGGCGATCAAGCGGCACTACACCCGCGTCGGGCGGACGCTCCGGGTCGAGCCCGGCTACCGCGCCCGGCCACACCAGAACACCGTCATCGTGCTCGTCGGCCGGGTGCACAAGGGCGTCCTCCAGGCCCTCACCTACGCGAAGTCCCTCAACGCCCGTCATCTGGTGGCGGTGTCGGTGGTGACGGACGACGAGGAGGACGCCGAGATCAACCGACAGTGGCTCGAGTTCGGCATCGACGTTCCCCTCGAGACGGTGTTCAGCCCGTATCGGGAGCTGCACCGCCCGCTCACCCAATTCATCGACGACCTCGACGCCCGCTTCGAGAACGACATCGTCACGGTGGTCATCCCCGAGTTCGTGGTGAAGCACTGGTGGGAGCACCTCCTCCACAACCAGAGCGCGCTCTTCCTCAAGGCTCGGCTGCTGTTCCGCAAGGGAACGGTGGTGACCTCGGTCCCCTACCACGTCGACTGACCGGACACTCCGGGCGGCGCCGCGCGCGCTGCCGAGGAGGGCCGGATCGGCATGGCTCGGGGGCAACCGGCTAGCGTGCTCCCGTTCCTGCTCGGCATCGCGCCATGCCGTATCGCCCACTCCTACGGGCGGTGCGACCCCCAGAGCGTGCGCCGGGCACCAGGGGAGAAGGAGCCAGTAGCAGATGCACAACGTCGTCCTCGCGGCCGAAGGCGGATACCAGGAGTTCAACCTCGGTGACACCGAGTGGGCGTTCCTGATCTTCGCCGTCGTCACGGCCCTGCTCGCCCTGGTCGTCGGCTTCGTCCTCGTCCGCGGTGTCCTCGCGGCCGATCAGGGCACGCCGAAGATGATCAGCATCGCGAAGTCCATCCAGGAGGGCGCGATGACGTACCTCCGGCGTCAGTTCCGGACGATCGCGTTCATCATCGTGCCCGTCGCGGCGCTCGTGTTCGTGACGTCGACCGAGGTCCTCAAGCCGGCCGGGTTCGACGGCGGATCGGGTGCCCTCAGCTTCGGCCAGTCCGGGCTGTTCCGGACGCTCGCGTTCGTCGCCGGTGCATTCCTCTCCGCACTGACCGGCTTCATCGGGATGTCTCTGGCGGTGCGCGGCAACGTCCGCACTGCGGCCGCGGCAAAGACCGGGTCGCTGAAGGCGGCACTCAAGGTCGCGTTCCGCACCGGCGGCGTGGCCGGGATGTTCACGGTGGGCCTCGGCCTGCTCGGCGCGACGCTCATCATCATCTTCTTCCAGAACGCCTCCTCCGCGATCCTCATCGGGTTCGGGTTCGGTGGATCGCTGATCGCACTGTTCATGCGCGTCGGTGGTGGGATCTTCACCAAGGCTGCCGACATCGGCGCCGACCTCGTCGGCAAGGTCGAGCAGGGGATCCCCGAGGACGACCCCCGCAACCCGGCCACGATCGCCGACAACGTCGGCGACAACGTCGGCGACTGCGCCGGCATGGCTGCCGACCTCTTCGAGAGCTACGAGGTCACGCTCGTCGCCTCGATCATCCTGGGGGTCGCCGCGTTCGAGTCCGTCGGCGTGAACCCCGCGCTCGGTTTGATCTTCCCGCTGGTTGCGCGTGCAGTCGGCGTGCTCGCGTCGATCGTCGGTGTCTTCATGGTGCGCGCCACCGACAAGGACAAGTCGGCGATGGCCCCGATCAACCGTGGGTTCGCGACCGCCGGTCTCCTCACGATCGTCGGGACGGCGCTCGTCGCGTTCCTCTACGTCGGTCAGGACAACACCGCCGGATGGGGGAGCTTCGGTCCGGGGTGGCGCGTGTTCCTCGCCGTGGTGATCGGGCTCGTGCTCGCGCAGGTCGTGAGTCGGCTCACCGAGTACTTCACCTCCACCGAGACCCAGCCGGTGCAGGAGATCGCCGCGGCGACCCGCACCGGACCCGCCACGACGATCCTCTCCGGCATCGCCAGCGGTCTCGAGTCGACGGTCTGGTCGATCCTCGCGATCGCGGTCGCCATCGGTGCAGGCGTCGCCCTCGGCGGCGACAATCTCCAGTTCTCGCTCTACCTCATCGCCCTCACCGGTATGGGCATGCTCGCCACCACCGGCGTGGTCGTCTCCGAGGACACCTTCGGTCCGGTCGCCGACAACGCGGCCGGCATCGCCGAGATGTCCGGGGAGTTCGAAGGCGAAGCCGAGCGCATCATGGTGAGCCTCGACGCGGTCGGGAACACCACGAAGGCCGTCACCAAGGGCTTCGCGATCGGTTCGGCGGTCATCGCCGCAGTCGCGCTGTTCGCCTCGTACATCGAGACGATCGGCGGGGAGCTGATCCCCAACGTCAAGGGCGACGCCCTCTTCCTCCACCCGCTCACCCAGATCAACGTCGCCAACCCGACGACGTTCATCGGGATGCTCGTCGGCGGTTCGGTCGCGTTCCTCTTCAGTGCCCTCGCCATCCGTGCGGTCAGTCGCACGGCCGGCACGGTCGTCGAGGAGGTTCGTCGCCAGTTCCGTGAGCTGAAGATCATGGAGGGCATCGACGAGCCCGAGCACGGGAAGGTCATCGACATCTGCACCACCGCGGCGTTGCGTGAGCTCACCACGCCTGCGCTCCTCGCGGTGCTCACCCCGGTCATCATCGGGTTCGGCATCGACTACCTGGCGCTGGGTGCGTTCCTCGCCGCGGTGATCCTCACCGGTCAGCTCATGGCCGTGTTCCTCTCGAACTCGGGTGGGGCGTGGGACAACGCGAAGAAGTACATCGAGGACGGCCACTACGGCGGGAAGGGTTCGAGCTCGCACGAAGCCGCGGTCATCGGCGACACGGTCGGCGACCCGTTCAAGGACACGGCCGGCCCCGCGCTGAATCCGCTCATCAAGGTGATGAACCTGGTGTCGCTGCTGATCCTCCCGGCGATCATCTCGCTGCGCGACGACGACGCTGCTCGCTTCGCCATCGCGGGTGTCTCGCTCGTCGTGCTGCTCGGCGCCATCGCGTTCTCGAAGCGCAAGGGTGGCGGGTTCGTCGAAGAGCCCGAAGCGGTCACCGCCTCGGCCTGACCCTCGGGAACCCTGCGTCCCGGTACTACACCGGGGGACGCAGGGCCCCCAGGACAGCTCATCGCTT
Organism: Acidimicrobiia bacterium; assembly: GCA_046598115.1. Taxonomy (GTDB): domain Bacteria; phylum Actinomycetota; class Acidimicrobiia; order IMCC26256; family PALSA-555; genus DASUAO01. The sequence continues at coordinate 5,358 of JBKJJI010000253.1, forward strand.
CGAACACCCCAGGCGCTCTTCGCCGCCCCGTGGGGCCCTGCTCGCGAGCGAGCTCGGCGCACATCTCGGTGCGGGAGCAGTCCGGGGTGCCGATCAGTCCTCGGGGTGGAGGATCTCCTCGAGCTCGTGGGCCTCGGCCTCGGCCGCCGCGGGGGGCAGCGGGTCGGCGTCGATCTTGCGGGCCTTGCGCCACTCGAGGAAGGGGGGCAGGAGCGAGATGGCCACGATCAGGGCGATGATCGGGAGCAGGTACTTGTCGATGCTCTCGCCGACCACGTCGCCGAGGACGTACCCGAGCATCGTGATCCCGATGGCCCAGAGCACCGCGCCGACGATGTTGTAGCGGAGGAACGTGCGCCGCGGCATCTCGCCGACACCGGCGAGGACCGGCGCGAACGTTCGTACGATCGGGACGAAGCGGGCGATCACGATCGTCTTCGGGCCGTGCTTCTCGAAGAACTCCTTCGTCCGCTCGACGTACTCCTGCTTGAAGATCTTCGACTCCGGCCTGCTGAACAATCGGGGCCCGATTCGTGCCCCGATCGTGTAGCCGACCTGGTCGCCGATGATCGCGAACGCGAACGCGCCGGGCAGGAGGAGCCAGATATCGAGCTTCTCCTGGCCCGCGAGCAGCCCGGCGGTGAAGAGCAGGGAGTCGCCGGGGAGGAAGAAGCCGATGAGCAGGCCCGTCTCGGCGAAGATGATCAGCCAGACGCCCACCTCCGCGTACGGACTCAGGGAGTTCAGGAGGTCCTTCGGGTCGAGCGAGATGCCTGCGAGGAGTTTTTGCACAGCGCGAACTGTAGACGCGAGGGGTGCGGATCCTCGGTCCGCGAACGCGCACGCGACGTCGTCGCACCATTACGCGCGTTGATGTTCGCGAGCGCGGCTTGACTCGGGGGTCGCAGTTGTGTCGATCCTTGTCACCGGACGGGATGCGCGGTCACTCACGGCGCGCCGACCACACTTGACGAGAGAACCGCCGGATTCCGGCGCGCCCGGTACCCGGGCGCGGAAAGGTCCCTGTGCCCAAGCCATTGGTGATCGTCGAATCACCAGCCAAGGCGAAGACGATCGAGGGCTTCCTCGGTCGCGAGAACGTGCGCGTCATCGCGAGCTACGGACACATCCGCGACCTGCCGGGGAGCGCGAAGGCCGTGCCGGCCAGCGTGACCGACAAGGAGGTCCGCCGGCTCGGTGTCGACGTCAACCACCACTTCGAGCCCGTCTGGGTCGTCCCGGAGAACAAGAAGCAGTACGTCAAGGCCATCAAGGACGCGGTGAAGGACGCCAGCGAGCTCTACCTCGCGACCGACGAGGATCGTGAGGGGGAGGCGATCTCCTGGCACATCCTGCAGACGGTGAAGGTCCCGAAGGGTGTCCCGGTCAAGCGGATGGTGTTCCACGAGATCACGGCGCAGGCGATCGCCGAGGCGTTCGAGCAGGGTCGCGAGCTCGACGAGAAGCTGGTCGAGGCCTACCAGGGCCGGCGGGTCCTCGACCGGCTGTTCGGCTACGAGATGTCGCTCGTCACCCGCCGCCGTGCGGGTGGGGCGAGCTCGGCCGGGCGGGTCCAGAGCGTGGCCGCCCGACTCGTCGTCGAGCGCGAGCGTGAGCGCATGGCGTTCCGTGCCGCCTCCTACTGGGACCTCCAGGCGACGTTCCACTCGGGCGACGCCGACTTCGGGGCCGGGCTGGTCGCCGTCGACGGGCGCCGCCTCGCCGTGGGCAAGGACTTCGAGGCCACCACCGGGCAGCTCAAGGAGTCGGCCGACGTCGCCCTCCTCGACGAGGCCGCCGCGACCGACCTCGCGGCCCGGGTGCGCGACGTCCCGTACCGGGTCGACTCCGTCGAGACGAAGGCGTTCACGGAGCGGCCGCGGCCGCCGTTCACGACCTCGACGATCCAGCAGGAAGCGGCGCGCAAGCTCGGCTTCAGCGCCGCACGCACCATGTCGATCGCGCAGAAGCTCTACGAGAACGGTCACATCACCTACATGCGCACCGACAGCACCAACCTGTCGGGGCAGGCAGTGAGCGCGGCGCGGACCCAGATCCGCGCGCTCTATGGCGAGGACTACCTCCCCGCCGAGCCGCGCGCCTACAAGGGCAAGGTGAAGAACGCCCAGGAGGCGCACGAGGCGATCCGCCCCGCCGGCGACCAGATGCGCGTCCCCGACGACCTCGCGGCGGAGCTGCACTCCAGCGACGAGCGCCGCCTCTATGAGCTGGTGTGGAAGCGGACGGTGGCGTGCCAGATGGCCGACGCGCGGGTCCGCCGGGTCACGGCGCGCCTCGTCGCGACGGCGAGCGGCGTCGGTGAGGTGGTCACGTTCCAGGCGACCGGACGCACGATCGAGTTCCCCGGCTACCTGCGTGCGTACGTCGAGGGAGCCGACGATCCCGAGGCCGAGCTCGACGACCGGGAGGCGCTCCTGCCGCCGCTCGCCGAAGGCGATGCCGCGCAGTGCACCACGCTCGACCCGTCGGGGCACACGACTCAGCCTCCGGCGCGCTACACCGAGGCATCCCTGGTGAAGGAGCTCGAGGAACGCGGCATCGGTCGGCCTTCCACCTACGCGTCGGTCATCGAGACGTTGCTGCGACGCGACTACGTCTGGAAGAAGGGGAGCGCGCTCGTCCCCTCGTGGACTGCGTTCGCGAAGCAGCAGCTCCTCGAGCGCCACTTCTCGCAGCTCATCGACTACGAGTTCACCGCCACGATGGAAGAGGCGCTCGACGCGATCGCACGCGGCGAGGGCGAGGCCGAGAAGTGGCTCCACGCGTTCTGGTTCGGCGACGGTACGCCGGGGCTCAAGGAGCTCGTCGACGACGAGCACCTCGCGACGATCGACCCGGCGGTCGTGAACGCGGTGCACATCGGCCACGACGACCAGGGTCGCGAGATCCTCGTCCGGGTCTGGAACAACGGCGCCAGCGTCGTGCGGGAAGCGGAGGAGGAGCGGGCACCGGTGCCCGTCGACCTCTGCCCCGACGAGCTCACGATCGCGAAGGCCGAGGAGCTGATCAAGGAAGGTTCGGGCGGTCCGCGCGTCCTCGGCACGGACCCGGAGACCGGCCTCCCCGTCATGTCGCTCACGGGACGCTTCGGTCCGTTCGTGCAGCTCGGCGAGATGGAGGAGGGCTCGAAGGAGAAGCCCAAGCGCGGCTCGCTCCTCGAGGGGATGACCGCGAACACCGTCACGCTCGAGGACGCGCTCCAGATCCTACGCCTGCCGCGGGTCGTGGGCTCCGATGCCGAGGGCAACGAGATCACCGCGCTCAACGGTCGGTACGGGCCGTACCTCAAGAAGGGCACCGACAGCCGGAGCCTCGAGACGGAGGCGCAGCTCTTCACCGTGACCGTCGAGCAGGCCGAGGTGCTGTTCGCCCAGCCGAAGCGACGCGGCGGGCGGACCAAGGCGCCCATCGGCGAGCTCGGCCCGCACCCCGAGTCGGGTGCGCCGGTCCGGGTCCTCGACGGCCGCTTCGGGCCGTACGTCACCGACGGCACCATCAACGCCACCGTCCCGCGAGGCGTCGATCCCGCGTCGATCGACCTCGAGCAGGGCGTCGAGCTCCTGCGCGAGCGCGAGGCGCGTGGCCCCGCGGTGAAGAAGGCGACGAAGAAGAAGGCGCTCAAGAAGACCACGAAGAAGACCGCCAAGAAGCGCGCTTCGAAGGGCCCTGCCCCCAAGACCACCACCAGGGTGGTGAAGAAGGGGACGAGCGCCCGGGCGAAGGCGGCGAAGAAGTCGGCCGCGAAGGCGACGGCCCGGGCCGAGCAGGCGGAGGCGCAGACCCCGCCGGCTGCTGGGGACCTCGCCGACGCCGACGGGTCGGCAACGCTCTAGCCTTCACCCGTCGTGAGCGAGAAACATCCGGCACCATTCATCCCAGCCACCGCGGAGGAGCCGCCGGTCCCGCCCACGCCGTGGCGGGTCTTCGGCACGAAGTCGTACTTCCGGCTCTGGCTCGCCCAGGTGATCTCCAGCACGGGCGACTGGATCGGGCTCATCGCGATCCTCGCGATCGCGGCACGTGTCTCCGACAACTCGGGCGCCGCGGTGAGCCTCGTGATGGTCGCGCGTGTCGTCCCCGGCTTCTTCCTCGGGACCGTGGGCGGGGTCGTGATCGACCGCTTCGACCGCCGGCGCGTCATGGTGTCGTGCGACGTGGCGCGGGCGAGCCTCCTCCTGCTCCTCCCCTTCGTCGACACGCTGCTCGGGCTCGTGCTGATCTCGTTCGGGCTGGAGATCCTCACGCTGCTGTGGGGCCCCGCGAAGGACGCATCCGTCCCCCATCTCGTGGACCAGTCGCAGCTCGCGTCGGCGAACAGCCTGTCGCTGATTGCGTCGTACGCGACGTTCCCGGTGGCGTCGATCGCGTTCTCGTTGCTCGCAGCCCTGGCCGCCTGGCTCGGGACGTTCGACGCCCTGGCCTCGCTACGCGTGGACCAGGAGGTGCTCGCGCTCGCGCTCGACGCGTGCACGTTCCTCGTCTCGGCGCTGATCGTCTTCCGACTGCCGATCCCGCGCGGTCACGAGCGGCGGGCGCAACGAATCGACCTCACCCAGTCGATCCGTGACATCAAGGAGGGCCTGCACTTCATCGCGACGCACCCGCGGATCCGCGGCATCATCGTCGGCCTCGGCTTCGGGCTGATCGGTGCGGGTGCCATGATCCCGCTCGGGCCCGCGTTCGCGAAGCAGGGGCTCGGCGGTGACAGCGCGACGTTCGGTGTGCTGATGACCGCGCTCGGCATGGGTGCCGCGGTCGGCGTCGTGCTCCTCCTCGTGTTCCAGAAGTGGCTGCAGCGCGAGGCGGTGTTCGACTTCGGGATCATGGGCACCGGCGTCCTGCTCGTCTTCGCCGTCTCGCTGTCGTCGCTGTGGCCGGCGGCGCTCATGGTCGGTTTCGTGGGCGCGTTCGCCGGCATGTCGTACGTGACGGGGTTCACCGTCCTCCAGGAGAACGTGCACGACGAGCTGCGGGGCCGGACGTTTGCCACGCTGTACACCGTGATCCGCATGTGCCTGCTGGTGTCGCTCGTGATCTCTCCGCTGTGGGCGGACTTCTGGTCGTGGTTCGTCGGGCTCTTCCCCGGCGATCGGGTCATCGAGTTCGGCGACACGTCGTACGCGTTCCCCGGCGTACGGATCGCCCTCTGGGGCGGTGGCCTGATCACGTTCGGTGCCGGGTTCTGGGCGCGACGCTCCTGGAAGCGAGCGCAGGTCGCGGAGGTCGCGACATGACCGACCGCGGAAGGTTTCTCGTCCTCGAGGGAGGCGATGCCACGGGCAAGAGCACGCAGGTGCGGCTCCTCGGCGAGCGTCTGCGAGGGCACGGTCACGAAGTGATCGAGACGCGCGAGCCCGGCGCCACGATGCTGGGCGCGCGGCTTCGCACCCTCTTGCTGGACGGGGATTCCTCGATCGACCCCAAGGCCGAGGCGCTCCTGATGGCGGCCGACCGCGCGCAGCACGTCGCCGAGCTGCTGCGCCCTGCGCTCGCGCGGGGCGCGTGGGTCCTGAGTGATCGTTTCGTCCCCTCGTCGATCGCTTATCAGGGCGTCGGTCGGGGGCTGGGCGTCGAGACCATCGAGCGGCTGAACCAGTTCGCCACCGGCGGACTCGAGCCTGACCTCGTGGTGGTGCTCGACGCCGCGACGACGGAGACGCGCCAGCGGCTCGGAGCCGAGCGCGACCGCCTCGAAGGAGAGAGCGCAGCGTTCGTCGACTCGGTGCATGCCGCGTACCGCAACCTCGCGGAAGCGCGCGGTTGGGTCGTGATCGACGGTGGCCAGGCGCCCGACGTGGTCGCGGCTGCAGTGTGGACCCTGGTGGAGGAGAGACTCACCCCATGACGGAGACGACGGCGGCGGGGTGGGAGCGGGTGATCGGACAGGAGCGTGCGGTCGCGACGCTCCAGCGCGCTGCGGGTCGCCCCGTGCACGCCTACCTCCTCATCGGCCCCCGTGGATCCGGCGTCGAGGACGCGGCGCGATCGTTCGCGGCGACGCTCATCGCGCATGGTGACGAACGGGTCGGCGACCTCGTCGGGCGCGGTGCGCATCCCGACGTCGTCGAGATCGACCCGAGCGGCAACCAGGTGGTCATCGCCGACGCGCGTGCGCTCGTGCGCGAGGCGCATGCGAGCCCGGTCGAGTGCGAGCACAAGGTCGTGATCCTCTCTGGTGCAGATCGGCTCAACGACACGGCCGCCAACGCCCTGCTCAAGACGCTCGAGGAGCCCCCGGCCCGCACCACGATCGTGCTCCTCGCCGAGCGCGTCGACCGGCTCCCCGCGACGATCCGGTCGCGATGCCAGCGCGTCGACTTCTCCCCGCTGGCCGAGGCGACGGTGCGTGCCGCGTTGGAGGGCCCGACGGTCCCCCGGATCCCGGGGGACCGAGCGGATCTCGTCGCCCGGCTCGCGGGAGGTCGTATGGACCGGGCGCTCGCCCTCGCTGACCGCCTCGGTCCGGTGCGCGACGCCTTCGTGGACGCGGCGGAGGCGCTCGACGGCACCGGCGCAGCGGCGGCGCGTGCCGCGGTGATGCTCGCCGACGTCGTGGCGCAGTCGGTCACCGACCTCGAGGAGCGTCACCAGGCCGACCTCGAGCGGGTGGAGTCCGAGCTCGCGGCCGCCGGCTACCCGTCGCGCGTGGTAGCCGCCCGGCGGCGCGCCGTCGCCGACCGGCAGAAGCGGGAGCACCGGCGGGCGCGCACGGACGCGTGGATCGAGGGCTTCACGGCGGTCGAGTCGTTGTTCCGCGACGCCCTGGCCGGACCGGCTGCGCCCCGCCGGAACCTCGACCGGCCACCACCCGAGGTGCACCCGCGGGCAGCCGTGACTGCGCTCGAGGCGTGCCGCAGCGCGCGTCGCGGGCTCGTCGAGTTCAACGCGAACGAGATGCTCACCGTCGAGCGTCTGCTCCTGCACCTGCCGGCGATCGCGTCGGGCCCCGGATCGCGGCCCGGATAGCATCGCCCGACCGCCGGGATAGCTCAGTCGGCAGAGCAGCTCACTCGTAATGAGCAGGTCAGGAGTTCGAATCTCCTTCCCGGCTCCACCTCGAAGCACCGCCCCCCAGGGAATGTCCGACACGACCGGTATGGGGAGCGCGCCGAGGAGAGGGTATGGGTAGCCGCCCGCCTCGTAGCACCTCCGGGAGCTCTCTCCATGCATGCACGCCCGTGGCGACGGATCGCGGACGCTGATCGTCAGTCTGTTGGTCACCCCGATCGTCGTCCTGTCCCTCAGCGGCCCGGCGGGCGCGCTCGCGACCATCACGGTCACGTCGAACGGCGATGCCGGTGGGGCCTGCACGACCTTCCCGACCGACTGCACCCTCCGCCAGGCCTTCGAGGCCGCGAGCACCGCCGGCCCTGCGGCCGCTGACGATGTCGTCATCGTGATCCAGGCGGGCGTCGGCACGATCCTGGCCGAAACCGGGACGGTGGTGATCACCGACTCGACGTTCTCGAACAACCATGCGACGGACAACGGCACGGGCGGCGCGGTCTACCTCCGGAACGCGACGCTCACCGTTCGCAACTCGACCTTTTCGGCGAACAGCGCCGTCAACGGCGGTGGTGCCATCTACTCCGAGGGCGCGATCGCGACGACGATCGTGAACTCGACGTTCTCCGGGAACCTGGCCACCGATCCTGGCCTCGGTGGGTTCGGCGGTGGCGCGATCGTCCAGGACGCCGGTGCCCTGTCAATCGTGTACTCGACGTTCTCCGGCAACCGGGCTCCGAACGGGAGCGCGATCAACTCGGGTGGACGGGCGGCATTGTTCGGAACGGTGTTCGTCAAGCCGACGGGGACTGCCAACCTCTGCGACATCGGGCTCGCCGCGGGCGGGACGTACACGTCTTCGGGCTTCAACTTCGCGAACGAGACCGCTAACTCGTGCAGCCTGACGGCGACCGGGGACCCGTCACTCGATGCCAACGATGCCCGCCTCGGCGCCCTCGCGTCGAACGGTGGCGCGACCCAGACTCTGCTGCCGCAGACCGGGAGCCCGTTGATCGACCGGATCCCGAACGCGTCCTGCGCTGGAGGGAACGCGCTTGCCGGGTTCCCGGTCACGACCGATCAGCATTCGCTGGCCCGTCCCGAGAAGACGGGTGGTGCGTGCGACGTCGGCTCCGTCGAGGTGCAGGTGCAACCGGTCACGCTCGCTCCCAAGTTCACCGGGTAGCGCCACCGGTTCGGTACCCTGTCCTTCTCGACCACCCTTCCCTTCTATGACAGGAGCTGTTCGCATGCGTCTCCTCCGCATCCGTCCGTTGGTATCCGTGGCGACGCTCGCGTTGGTGTTGGTGGTGTCTGCTGGTGTGGCGGGTGCGTCGACGGATGCGCGTGCGCGGGTGCAGTCATCGGACTCTGGGTCCGATGGTCAGGTGTTGGCATCGTTGTCGGTGTCGTCGGCGAAGGTGTCGGTGCGCAAGGCCGGGAAGGCGAAGTTCAAGGCGGCGGCGGATGGTCAGTCGCTGAAGCAAGGGGACACGATCAAGACCGACGCGACGGGTACCGCGGAGATCGATTACGGCAACGACGCGTACACGCGTCTCGACGTGAACACGACCTTCACGATCGTGGTGTTGACCGACGAGCAGGGCGCCCGTCAGGTGCAGGGGTCCCTGGAGTCGGGTCAGACCTGGAACCGCACGGCCGCGCTGACGGAGTCGGGTTCGTTCGAGCAGGAAGGCGCGGGCGCGAACGCGACGGTGCGGGGTACGGCGTTCGCGATCAACTGCGATGCGCTTGATCATTGCGTCTTCACCGCGGTGGTGGACGACATCGACCTGACCGGCCTCGATGGTGTCACGCAACTGCTGACGCCGTTGGACCAGTGCGACTCGACCGACACGACGGGTGAGGGCGCGCTGACCGGGGTGCTGTGTGGCGACATCTCGCAGATCTCCCCGGACGACCTTCCCGCATGGATCCTGACGAACCTGCTGCAGGATCTGATCCAGCGCGGGATCGACGACTCCGGGTTCCTCACCGGCACGGTGGTGGTGACCTCGACCGGTGGAGTCGTCTTCGTCCCCGGACCCACGCCACCCCTACCGACGGGTGGTGGCGGTGGCGGTGGCCCGGTCGTGACGGCCCCTCAGGTCGACGATCCGCCGATCGCCGTCGACTACGGCGCGGGCGGCGAGGCGGTGGGTGCGTCGGACTTCTCGGGGACCCCGTCGAATTCGATCGACGTGATCGAAGGCGACTCGGCCGATTTCGTCGTCCGGGTGGTACCCGGCTTCGACGGCGACCTCTACGTGGTCTTCACGAAGCTCCCGGGCGCGGTGGGCACCGTCTACTTCTACCTTCCCTCCTGCGACGGGCCCTGTGCCGGGGACGTCGACAACCGCGTGTACACCCAGACCGAGGATCCCGGCGCCCGCTACCGCGTCGACACGGTCTTCTACTTCGAGGCTGAGTACTTCTCGGGCTGCGAGGACTTCGCCTGCGTGGCGACGGTGCATTCGGACGATATGGAGTTCTACATCGAGAACGAGGGCGGCGACCTCAGGTCGAGCACCGCCCACGTGGCTGTGAACGTCGAGGAGAACGATTACGCGCCCGAGCCCTGCGCGGAGGCCGACGGCGAGGACGTCGAAGCCGCCTGCTGAGCTCGGTGCAGGGCCGCTTGAAAGTCGTCAAGAGCCCGAACGCTGAGTGAGGCGCGTCACACCCACCCGGTAGCCTCGGCTCCATGGCCGATCAGGCGGAGTTCGCCGACCTCGCGATGCCCTACATGAGCCAGCTGTACTCGGCCGCGCTCCGCATGACCCGAAACCCGGCCGACGCCGAGGATCTGGTCCAGGAGACCTACCTCAAGGGCTACCGAGGGTTCGGGGGCTTCAAGGCTGGCACGAACCTCCGGGCGTGGCTCTTCAGGATCCTCACGAACACCTACATCAACACGTATCGGGCGAAGAAGCGCCGCCCCGACGAGACCGAGCTCGACGACAAGGAGGACTACGTCCTCTACCGACGCATCGGCGGGCTGGAAGCGGCGGCGGCCGAGCGCACCCCTGAGTCCGAGGTGCTCGACGCGATGCCCGACGACGCGGTGAAGCAGGCGCTCGAGGCGCTCCCCGAGCAATTCCGCATGGCCGTGCTGCTCGCCGACGTCGAGGGGTTCTCCTACAAGGAGATCGCCAAGATCACGGACGTCCCTGTCGGCACCGTGATGAGCCGCCTGCACCGGGGAAGAAAGCAGCTCCAGGCGCGGTTGTTGGACTATGCCCAGGAACGTGGTCTCGTCCCGGAGCCGGCCGGCCGGCCGGCGGCCTGAGACGCTGAGGAAGCAGAGATGGACTGCGACAAGGCGTTCCACCGGATGTACCACTACCTCGACGGCGAGCTCACGGTCTGGCGTCGCTGGGTCGTCACCCGCCACCTCGACCAGTGCCCACCCTGCGGCCAGGGCTTCGAGTTCGAGATCGAGCTGCGCCAGGTGATCGCCTCCCGGTGCCGCGACGAGGTCCCCGAGCACCTCCGACGACGGATCGCGGAGGCGATCGGCCTGGAGTGGACCGAGGGCGGCCCCGCCTGACGGCGTCGATGCGAAGGCCCGGACCGTCGGGCCTAGAGTGACGACAACCGCGGCCGGTAAGCAGGAAGGACGGCGCAGCCCGATGCTCGCAGATGCCCAGTACCCTTGGTTCTTCTGGATCGCGCCGATCCTGACGATCAGCTTCCTCGCGATGGCGATCGGCCTCTCCACCGGCTACATCCGCAAGGTGCTCATCCCGAGGTACCGGGGCAAGCGGGTCGAATGACCGCGGCTCCGGCGTCCGTGTCGCTCGGTCCCGACGCGGACACGGGTGCGGGCGCAGCGGTCGACTGGCGGCTCGCGTCGCGGGTCGCCCGTCGGGTTGCCGGACACGATGCCCTCGCCGACTCGTATCTCGCTCGGTCGCTCGAGGTCGACTTCGCGTCGGTCACCGAGGAGGCCGAGGCGCTCGTCCGTGACCATACGGGTCTTGTCGCCGACAGCCGCGCGGTGGCGTCGGTCGTCGATCGCGGCGCGTGGGTCGACGCCAACGTCGCCTCCATGCGACGACTCCTCGGTCCGCTCACCGCGCGGGTCGAGACCAGGATGCGCACAGGCCCGTTCGCAACCGTCGGCCGCACCGTCACCGGTACCGAGCTGGGGCTGCTCCTCGGCTGGTTCAGCCAGCGCGTCCTCGGGCAGTACGACCTGCTCGTCCCCGACGAGAAGGGTCCGGAGGCGTTCGAGGGCGACGCGGTCTACTACGTCGGCACGAACGTCCTCGCGCTCGAGAAGCGCTTCGCGTTCTGCCCGCGCGACTTCCGGCTGTGGATCGCCATCCACGAGGTCACGCACCGCGCCCAGTTCCTCGGCGTCCCGTGGATGCGCGGCTACTTCATGGGCCTCGTCGAGGGAGCCATCGGAGGGATCGAGCCCGACCCGCGCAAGATCGTCGCCGCGCTCGTGCGCGCCGCGGGCGAGATCCGATCCGGCCGGAACCCCCTCGACGACGGGGGGATCGTGGCCCTCCTCGCGACCCCCGAGCACCGGGATGCGCTCGCGAAGGTGCAGGCGCTGATGTCCGTCCTCGAAGGGCATGGCAACCGGGTCATGAACGAGCTGGGCAAGGCCCACGTCGCCGGCCAGGAGCGCATGGCACGGGTGCTGCAGTCGCGGCGGCGGACCCAGGGCCTCGGCGGGCTCGTGACGAAGCTCGTCGGGATCGACTCGAAGCTGCGCCAGTACGAGGTGGGGGAGGCGTTCGTCGCGGCCGTGGAGCACGCGGCCGGGCCGCGCGGGCTCGACCCGGTGTGGCGCTGCCCTGAACATCTGCCGACGGTCGCCGAGCTCACGGCACCGACCGAGTGGCTCGCGCGTGTCGAGCGAGGCGACCCCGCGCCAGCGGCCCCTTGACCCGACAGCAGGCGCCGACGGTCGCGGCAGGCGCCGTGGCGAGCATCCGGGACCGACTCGTGGGTCTCGACGCGCTCGAGGCGCCCGTCGTCGTCGGATGCTCGGGAGGACCCGACTCCACCACGCTGCTCGCGGTCGCCGTCGCCGCCGGGCTCGCACCGACGGCGGTGCACGTCGATCACGGTCTGCGCGACGCCAGTGCGGCCGAGGCCGACGTCGTGGCGGAGATCGCGCACGTCGTCGGGGCCGCGAGCCTGTCGTGCGCCGCGCCCGTGGCTCCGGGCTCCAACCTCGAGGAGCGGGCGCGCGGCGCCCGCTACCGCGCACTGGAAGGCGCGGCCGACGCCCTGGGCGCCAGGTCGATCCTCGTCGGCCACACCGCAGACGACCAGGCCGAGACGGTCCTCCTCGCGATGCTGCGGGGCAGCGCCGCCGCCGGTCTCGCCGGCATGGCGGTGGTCCACGGGCGGGTCGTCCGCCCCCTGCTCGGCGTGCGCCGGTCCGACACCGAAGCGTGCTGCGCCATGCTCGGCACCCCGATAGTGCGCGACCCCATGAACGACGAGCTCGCCCATCGGCGGGCGTGGGTGCGCCACGCCGCGCTGCCGTTCCTCAACCAGGGCGCGCAGCGCGACCTGGTCCCGATCCTCAACCGCCAGGCCGAGGTGCTGCGGGCCGAGAACGAGTACCTCGACGCACTCGCTCGCGGCGCGTGGCCCCCGGCGCCGGACCACGCATCGGCCTCGACCCTGGCTCGGCTGCCGGTCGTGCTCGCCCGCCGTGCGGTGCGCCAATGGCTCGGCGCCCCGCCACCGAGCTTCGCCGAGGTCGAGCGCGTGCTCGCCGTCGCACGGTGCGCCGCGGTCGCCACCCAGCTGCGAGGGGGGCGGACGGTGCGACGCCGCGGTGGTGTGCTGCTGATCGACGAGGGGGCCGACGACGGCGACGGGCGATAGCGTGCGAGACGTGAGCCTGCCGGAGGTGCACGTGCCTGACGAGAGCACCGAGCTGTCACGCGATCCCGCGCTGGGTCCCGTCGTGGTCTCGGCCGAGGTGCTGGCCGCTCGGGTCGACGAGCTCGGCGCCGAGATCACGAACGACTACGCCGGACGCGCCCCGCTGCTCGTCGGTGTGCTCAAGGGCGCCGCGATGTTCATGAGCGACCTGGCTCGAGCGATCGCGCTCCCGGTGGAGTTCGACTTCATGGCCGTGTCCTCGTACGGCTCGGCGACCCGGACGAGCGGTGTCGTGCGCATCATGAAGGACCTCGATCTCGACCTCACCGATCGCGACGTGCTCATCGTGGAGGACATCGTCGACTCGGGGCTGACGCTCGCGTACCTGCGCAAGAACCTCGCGGCGCGCGGCCCGCGGTCACTCGACGTGTGTGCCCTCCTGGTGAAGGACGGCCTCCAGAAGACCGAGCTCGACCTCCGGTACGTCGGGTTCCGGATCCCACCGGCGTTCGTCGTCGGGTACGGGCTCGACGTGGCCGAGCGATATCGGAACCTCGACGAGGTGCGCGAGTACTGCGGACCCGAGCGCGCGTGACGAGCCCCGGCGTCGACGTCGCTCGGATCGAGCGGGCGGTGCGCGAGATCCTCGAGGCGATCGGGGAGGACCCCGACCGCGACGGGCTGGTGCGGACGCCCGCCCGCGTCGCCGCCATGTACGAGGAGGTCTTCAGCGGCCTGCACGAGGATCCGTCCCGGCACCTGACGGTGACGTTCGAGGCCGACCACGACGAGATGGTGATGGTCCGTGACATCCCCATCTTCAGCCTCTGCGAGCACCATCTCGTGCCGTTCGCAGGGCGAGCCCACGTGGCGTACATCCCGGGCGAGGACGGCCGGATCACCGGGCTCTCGAAGATCGCCCGTCTCGTCGACGGGTACTCCCACCGGCCGCAGGTCCAGGAGCGACTCACCACCCAGGTGGCCGATGCACTGGTGGCCGAGCTCCAGCCCCGGGGGGTGCTGGTGATGGTCGAGGCCGAGCACCTCTGCATGTCGATGCGGGGCGTCAAGAAGCCCGGTGCGCTCACCGTGACGTCCGCCGTGCGGGGCCTGTTCAAGACCAACCCGTCGACCCGGGCCGAGGCGATGAGCCTCATCACCCATCCCGGCAACCGGCTCTAGCCGCGCGGCGCGCCCTCGGCAGGCCCCGGCGCGGGGCCGGTACGCTGCCGCCGTGATCCGGTGGTCCGAGGTGTGTGCTCCGCGCGCGGGAGTGATGGGCATCGTCAACGTCACGCCGGACTCGTTCTCCGACGGTGGACGGTTCTTCGCCCCCGAGGCAGCGATCGCCCACGGCCGTGCGCTCGCCGCGGCCGGTGCCGCGGTCCTCGACGTCGGGGGCGAGTCCACCCGGCCGGGGGCCGATCCCGTCGACCGCGACGAGGAGCTCCGGCGGGTGATCCCGGTGGTGGGGGTGCTGGCGCGCGAGACCGGTCTGCCGGTCAGCGTCGACACCACGAAGGCCGCGGTGGCCGCGGCCGCCCTCGAAGCGGGGGCGGTGATCGTCAACGACGTGAGCGCCGGCCGCGCCGATCCCGACATGTTGGCGGTGGTGGCCGAGGCCGGGGCTGCGATGATCCTCATGCACATGGTCGGCGAGCCGCGCACGATGCAGGACCGACCGCGCTACGACGACGTCGTGGACGAGGTCGGTGCCTTTCTCGTCGAGCGGGTCGCCGTTGCGGTGGACGCCGGTGTCGACCCGAGCGCGCTCGTCGTCGATCCCGGGATCGGCTTCGGCAAGACGGCACAGCACAACCTGGCGCTCCTCGCCGGACTCCCGATACTCGTCGATCGGGTCGCCGTCCCGGTCCTCGTCGGGACGTCCCGGAAGTGGTTCCTCGGCGAGATCCCCGGCGGGAGCGACGATCCGGCCGAGCGTGACGACGCGACACTGGCCACGGTCGTGTGCGCCGTCGACGCCGGGGCGCGAATCGTCCGGGTCCACGACGTGCGCCCGGCGGTGCGGGCGATCGCGCTCGTCGAGCAGCTCGCGGTCGCGCGGGCGGCCTGATGATCCAGACGATGATCCGTACGACGACCGGACCAGGGCGCGCCCGATGACGACCACCCGATGACGACCACCCGATGACGACCATGCGGGGCCGCTGGGCCCAGGGCCTCGAGCCGCGAGGGTTCTGCTGGATCGTCCAGGGCCGCCTCGCGGCGTCGGAGCGTCCGGGAGGGTTCGCCCGCAACCACCGGAAGGTCCGACGCCAGGAGGAGCTCATCTGGCTCGCGGGCCACGGGTTCACCCACCTGCTGTCGCTGCTCGACTCGCCGCACAACCTGCACGCGTACGACGAGGCCGGGATCGCCTACGAGCACCTGCCCCTCGGCCGGCACGACGAGTGGCCGACGCGCCTCCCGCCCATCTACGCCTCGCTCGCCGGGTGGCTCGAGAACCCGGCCGAGCTGGTGCTCGTCCACTACGAGGAGTTCGGTGACCGCCTCGCCGGCGTGCTCACCGGCTACCTC
>JBKJJI010000317.1:0-2798 GCA_046598115.1 Acidimicrobiia bacterium
TCGGTGACGGCATCAGCCTCGGCGTACCGACCCTCGGCTCCGAGCCGGGCGGCACGGTAGTTGCGGATCGACCAGCCCTCGAGCGTCATCCCGGGGACCGAGCACGAGGCCTCGAACGCAGCGTCGGCTCCGTCGAGGTCGCCACCGTCGAGCCGCGCACGCGCCAGCTGGAGCTGCGCTTGGGCGATCTGGCCCCGGTCGCCGCGGCGCTCGGACACCTCCATGAGCTCCGTGATCGTCGCCAGCCGTCCTGCGATCGGGACCGACGCCCGTTCGGTCCAGGCGAGTGACGACAGCGCCTGCGCGAGCGACTCGTCGTCGCCGGAAGCTCGCGCCAGTGAGACGGCGTCCACCGCGAGCCGGTACGCCTCGTCTCCGGATGCGAACACCAAGGCGAACGACAGGTACGAGGTGACGAACGCCCTGAGCGCAAGCTCCTCGTCACCGAGTCCCGCGAGCCCCTCTCGCATGATGTCGACCGCGACCTCGTCCCCCGGACGGGCGAACTGCGTGACGACGCCCTGGTACGCGATACCGGCGCGAGCGAGGAGCGCCGGTCGCTGCGCGCGGCGGGCCGCGTCGGCCGCGGCGAGCGCGAGCTCGCGGCCACGCTCAGGATCGGCATTGAAGTGCTCGGCCCGGGCGAGGGTGGCGAGGATCTCCGAACGGATCGCCGGGTCGGGCTCCACTGCGAGCTCGCTGGCCTCAAGCGCGCGTTCCAGGAGCGCGACTTCGTCTCCGAACGCGGCGCGGCGGTGCGCAGCCTCGGCGGCCTCCGTCGCGTAGCGAATCGCCCGCTCGGCGAGCCCGAGCGACGCCGCCTCGAGGAAGTGGTGCGCGAGCAGCTCGACCGGGGTCCCGCGCCGAGCCTCGAGCACCTCCGCGGCGCGTCGGTGCAGCCGCACCTTGCGATTGGTGCTCAGCTCCTCGAGCAGGGTCTGGCGAACAAGCGCGTGGATGAACGAGAGCCGACCGGGGCGCTCGTCGACCTCTTCGATGAGCGCCGCGGCGAGCGCGACATCGAGGTCGTCGACGACCTCGTCGGCCGACCGCTCGGCGACCTCGGCCACCACATCGGTGTCGAACTCGCGGCCGAGGAGCGCGGCGACGCGCAGGATCTCATTCGCGGAATCAGGCAGTGCGGAGAGCCGCCGGCCCACGACGTCGCGCACGCCCTCCGGAAGGCCGACCTCGTCCCACGCGACGGTCCCCACCCAGAGGCCGTCCACCTGCACGAGCGCGCCCGACTCGGCCAGATGGCGCAGCACCTCCTGAAGGAAGAAGGGGTTCCCTTCGGTCTCCTCGAGGAGCCTCCGGACCATCGCCGCTCCCTCGGGCGGGAGATCGTCACCGCGGACGAGCTCCAGCATCGTGCGAAGCCCTGCCTCGTCGAGGCCCCGCAACACGGCGCGGGTGACGTTCGGTGCCCGACGCAGATCGGCGAGGGCGGGTGCCAGGGCGTGCCCACGATCGACATCGGTGTCGCGGTAGGTGACGACGACGAGCACCCGTGCATCAGGGGACAGGTGGCGGACGAGGTGCCGCAGCAGGTTGACGCTGGCCGAGTCGGCCCAGTGCGCGTCGTCGAAGACGAACACGACTGGCATGTCGTCGGCCGCTGCCGCGAGCAGGTCGATGACCGCGTCGAAGAGCAGGAGGCGTTCGGTCTCGGGGTCGGCCGCGACCGGAGCCAGAGCACCAGGCACACGCCGCAGCCCTTCGGGGACGAGGCGACCGATCTCCCCGCCGTGGCGCTCGACGTTGCCCGCGAGGACCGAAATGTCGACGTGGGTGACGAGGTGGCGCAGCGCCTCGATCCACGGTGCATAGGTCGCGAGCACGTGCTCGTCACAACGCCCCATCAGCACGAGTGCACCTTCGGCGTGCGCGGCGCGGGCCACCTCGGCCGAGAGGCGGGTCTTGCCGATCCCAGGTTCACCAACGACGAGCACGACGGCCGTTCCCTCGACCTGTGCGCGTTTCCATGCGTCGGCGAGCACCGCACGCTCCTCGTCGCGACCGGAGAACGGGAACTCCGACGCACCGGCGCGAAGCGCGCCCGGAAGCGGAGCCGCCTCCTCGGTGGTGGCGCTCCCCCACGGGATCTCGTAGACCGTGACCGGTTCGGGCAGTCCCTTGAGCTCGGTCTCGCCCACGAGACGGAACGACACATCGGTGCGACCGCGCGCGAGACCGCGCACGAGGTCGTCGCAGAGGATCTCGCCGCCGTCGGCCGCGTCGCACAATCGGCTCGCGGTCACGACCGGGGTGCCATGACAGTCGCCGTCGTCCCACGTCACATCGCCCGAGCTCACGCCGATCCGCACCTCCAGGCGGTTCGACTGCGTCGCACGTCGGTTCGATCGCTCGACACCGGACTGGATCGCGCTCGCCGCCGTGACGGCTTCCGCCGCGCCCCCGAACGTCGCGAGGATGCCGTCACCCAGGTGCTTCACCACCCGCCCGCCCTGGCCCTCGACCGCGTCGCGCAGGATCGTGTCGTGACGCCGTCGCAGTTCGTCGGCGGCGAGCTGGCCGAGCCCCGTGAACAGCTCCGTGCTCCCGACCAAGTCGGTGAACAGGATCGTCGCGGTCCCCGACTCGGCCATAACGGGAGACCCTACGAGCGTTCGCGTGCCGGTGCGTCGAAGGGTGCCGGGTATCCTGGCTGCTGCCTGGACGGGGCATCACGACCGTCGGCACCCATGGTGGCCGTAGCTCAGTTGGCTAGAGCGCCGGGTTGTGATCCCGGAGGTCGGGGGTTCGAAACCCCTCGGTCACCCCACTCGCACGCGCCC
>JBKJJI010000367.1:0-8654 GCA_046598115.1 Acidimicrobiia bacterium
GGCCGCGTGCATCCAGGGACGGTACTACTTGATTGAACGCTCGCTCAAGTTCGGGGGGCGCACGTTCGGATGGCTCACTTCCGCCTGGACCGTGGCGTGGCCCCGCCCATCCGCTTCACGATCGTGCGCCGACGGGCCTGGAGCTCGCTGAAGGTGAGGGTCTCGACCTCGGCCGGCACCAGGAACCCGGCCTTGACCGCGTCGAGGTCGACCGCGCTCGGGACGCCGCCGTCGCCGAGGTCGCGGGCCAGGCGATCGCCGTGGTGCGTGAGGAAGTACGTGTGGATGTGCACGATCTCGCCGAGGAGGTCGAGGTCCGGCGCGAGGGTGGCGGTCGCGGCGTTGAGGAACATCAGGTTCTTGACGAACAGCATGAGGTCCTTCGGGGCCCGGGCGCCGTAGCCGAGGAGCTTGCGCACCAGCTCCTCCAGCTCGCCGACGAGCTCGTCGGCCGACATCTGCGTGGGGTCGCGCACCGGCTGGTCGAGCGCGAGGTCCACCATCACCGCATCGAGGTCGGTGTCGGGCGGGAAGGCGCCGAGGTCCCGCATGGCGCCGAGCTGGCCGCGCACGTCGCCGGCGGTCCCGCTCATGAGGAGCCGGAGGAACGCGAGTCGGCGGGACTCGTCGAGGCGGCCCGTGATCCCGAAGTCGAACACGACCGTGCGCCCGCCCGGGGCGACCAGCAGATTCCCGCCGTGCAGGTCGCCGTGGAAGACACCGTGGAGCATCGCGCCCTCGAGGCACGAGATGAGCCCGGCACGGAGGACGACGTTCGTGTCGATCCCGGCGGCGTGCATGGCCGCCACATCGTCGAACGCGTAGCCGTGGAGCCGCTCCATGACGAGGACCCGGCTCGTCACGAGCGCGGGATGCGGTCGCGGGACGATCATCGTGCGTTGATCGGTCGACGCGAACACGCGGGCGACATCGAGCATGTTCTGTGCTTCGAGCCGGAAGTCGAGCTCCTCCACGATCTGCTCCGCGAAGAGCTCGACGAGCGCGGGCGGGTTCGCGAGGGCGGCCACGGGGATCCGGCCGACCAGCAACGGGGCGAGCCACGCGAGCGCCCGGAGATCCTGCTGGACGAGGCGCGCGACCGGTGGGCGCTGGACCTTCACCACGACGTCCTCACCCGTCACGAGCCGCGCCGCGTGCACCTGCGCGATCGACGCTGCCGCCAACGGCGCCTCGTCGAACTGCGCGAACACGGCGTCGAGTGGACGGCCGAGCTCGGCTTCGACGAGGGCTCGGATGTCGTCGAACGGCTCGGGCGGCACCTGGTCGCGCAGCTTCTTGAACTCGTCGACGAGCTCGTCGGGGAACAGGCCCTCGAACGCCGAGATGATCTGGCCGAGCTTGACGTACGTGGAGCCGAGCGACTCGAAGGTGCTCCGGAGCCGTCGGGCGAGCCCGGCGCGTGAGCGAGCCGTCCCCCGCTCCCGCAGGCGCCAGGCGAGGAGGGCCCGGGCAACCCGGAAGACCACGAGCGCGAACCGTCCGACCGGCGGGAGTCGGCGGCGCGCCAGGAGGACAGGCGCCTGCGCGCGGACCCGCGCCCGGACCCGGTCGATGCCATGCATCCAGACGAGGTGCTCGGGGTCGATCACCCACGGGCCGACGTCGCTGAACGCGAACTCGGCGACGTCGCCAGTCGGCCCCGCGCCGGACGTGGGTGAGCCGGATGCCCCAGCGTTGGAGAAGGGTGAGCCGGAGCTCGGGGGGGGATCGGTCACGGTCCGTACCGTACGCACTCCGCCGAGCCCGGCCGGACGCGGATGTGCCCCACCCGGGGGGGTGGGGCACATCCTTCGGACCGAGGGGATCGGTCCCCGCCTGCAACCGCGCGGGTGCGGGGGGCATTCCCGCGCGTCTCGGGTCGCTATCGGCGACCGCAGACCGGCCAGGCCGACCAGTTGCCCCGCGCGACCCGCAGGTCGCGTGCGGCCAGGGCGTTCTGGCGGGCGTCGAGCCGGTTGCCGCCATAGGCGTGGATCGCCACGATGCTGGAACCGAGCTGGAACAGACCCTGGTAAGTGCCGCCGCCGCTGATCGCGCCCGGGTTCAGGCCGGACTCGCAGGAGGCGACGCGCACCGCCTTGTCACCTTCGCCGATCGGGTCGAAGACCTCGCGGATGATGGCCTCGGGCGAGCCCGGGGCGGGTGGGCCGGCGGCGATGTCGGGGCCGCAGGCTCCGAGCAGCGCCACGGCGGCGCCGAGGACCGCGACGAGACGCAGGCGCCGGCCGGACCAGGGGCGACCGGACCGGGGGTGTGTCGACTGGGTGGGTGCGGCGGTCGGCCGCACCTGATGAGGCGGGTGGTCCGTGAGGACAGGGGATCGCATGGGGGTTCCTTTCGGTGGGGGGACCACTCCCGGGCCGGGGCGACGCGCGTCGACCACAACTTCGAGAGTGGGGGAAGAAGTCCTCGACCGGTGAAATCACAGCGGTGGAACTTCTGCCCACAACGCTAGTGATATCGACCCCTCGAGTCGGCTCGTGGAGGTCGGATCAGGCCGCGCGTGAACCATGTCACGTGTCTGAACCGGTCGAAACCGGGCATTTCGCCGCCCCCGGAGGTGGGAGCACGCGAGGCGGCGTCAGTCGGCCAGGTCCTCGAGGACCGCCATCGCCGCGTTCCGGCCGTTCACGCCCATCACCGAGCCCCCCGGATGGGTGGCCGCACCGCAGAGGTAGACGCCGGGCATCGGGGTGCGGGCCGCGAACCGGCCGTCCCACATCTGCGCCGGCAGGATCTCGCCCTGGAAGATGTGGCCACCCGTGAGCCCGATCTGGTCCTCCACGTCGGGCGGGCCGAGGACCTGTCGTTCGACCACGCAGTCGGCCACGTCGGGCGCGAACCGGGCGATCGTGGCGAGCACCGAGTCGGCGATCTCGTCCCTGCGCTCGTCCCAGGTCCCGGATGCGAGCCCGTAGGGCACGAACTGGGCGAACACGCTCATCGTGTGGGCACCCGGTGGCGCGACCGACGGGTCGTAGGGGGTCTGGAAGTAGAGCTCGCACCACTCGGGCGCCGGCTCGCCGTGCCGCGCCGCGTCGCATGCGGCCTGGGTGGCGTCGATGCTGCGGCCGATCTCCACCTGGGCCCGGAAGACTGTCTCGTCGCCGTCGGCCGCGGGGAACGTCGGCAGTCGTGACAGCCCACAGTTCACCTTCACGACCGGGCTGGTGATGCGCCAGCCGTCGACCTTGCCGCGGAAGCCCGTGTCGGCCGCGTCGCCGAGCAGTGCAGCGGTGCGGACGGGATCGGCGTTGCTGATCACGGTCTTCGCCCGGATGGTCTCGCCCCCCTCGAGCACCACGCCCTCGCCCGGGAGGATCGCCGCGACGGGGACCCCGGCGGCGATGACCGCACCCGCGGCCCGCGCGGCGTCGGCGAGACAGAACGACACCCGGCCCATGCCCCCCTCCACGAAGCTCCAGCCGCCGAGGAGCCCGAGGCTGTGGTGGGCATGGACCCATGCGGTTCCCGGTTCCCGCGGTCCGGCGAAGGTGCCGATGACGCCCTGGCCGTGGAGCGCGGTGCGCAGTCGTTCGTCGGTGACGTGGCGCTCCACCACGTCGGCGATCGACTCGTGGAGCACGACGTCGCGGGCCTCCGTGTCGTCGGCGAAGAGCTCCTCGAGCGCGGCGCGGTCGGGCGCGTCGCCGAGCCACACGTCGCCCCGCGGGCCACGCCGGAGGCGTTCGCGGATGCGGTCGAAGAGGTGTTCGTAGGCGAGGAACCCCTCGACGTCGGCGGGGGCCAGCGCCTCGACCGATGCGGCGGTCTTCGCTTCGTCCTGCCACTGGAACAGGGAGGTGCCGTCTTCGAACGGGGTCCACTGGTTCGGGTCGACGACGAAGGTGCGGTACCCGAACCGCTCGAGCTCGAGCTCCTCGATGACGCGGGGATGGAGCAACCCGACGAGGTACGCGCACGGGCTCATCACGTAGCGCTCGTCGGCGAACGGTCGCTCCATCGTGCACGCGCCGCCGAGCTGGTCACGCCGTTCCAGCACCAGGACGCTGCGCCCGGCGATGGCGAGGTAGGCCGCGGCGGTGAGCCCGTTGTGTCCCCCACCGACGATCACGACATCCCACGCCCGCGCGGCGAGATCGGCGACCGGCTCCGGCAGCCCGACCCGACCCATCGACTCGTACGTGCTCATCGGCCTCCAGCTCCTTCGCTCGCGGGGTAGGCGTGCGTCAGGTAGGCGGACGCGAACCACGACACGACCCCGTGCACCGCGTCCTCGCGCGCCGTGAGCGGCCCGGGAACGAACCACGGCGATGCGACTCCCCGCTGCACCGATGCGCAGGCGTCCCAGTCCTGGCGATTCGTGGCGTCCCAGAGCTCGACGGCGGGCGCGAGATCGTCGGGGGTCGTCCCCGGTGCGGCCAGCCACTCGCACGTGATCCGGGTCGCGTCGGGTGCGAGCGGCTCGAGCCGGTGCGTCATCACGTAGTCCGGGTGCGCGCTCACGAGGAGCGACGGGAGCAGCGCGACGTACGCGACCCGACTCCGCCGCCCGTCGTCGAGGCCCGGGAGGGGCGGGGCGACCGCCGCCCCGGTCATCGACATGGTCCGTGCGTCGGGCGCGAGGTCCATCCAGCCGCCGACCCAGGCCGGACCCGGTGCCACGTTGTCGCCGCTGTCAGGCGGGCTGACCCGGCTGAGCTCGGGGTGGATCTGCGGGCAGTGCAGGCACTCCTGGTAGTTCTCGTGCACGACCTTCCAGTTCGCGCGCACCTCGTACTCGTGACGGACCACCGCGACGAGGGCGCCCGCGTCGTGCGCTCCGAGGAGGTCGCCGGAACCAGCGAAGGCAGCCTCGACGGGTACCGCAGCGCCGTCGGCGTTCACGAACACCCATCCGAGGTGCTCCTCGACGCGGATCGGGACGAGCGCGAGGTCGTCGGGATCGGGACTTTCGCCGCCGATGGCGTTGCGCAGGCTCCCGTCGAGCGCGTACGACCACCCGTGGTACGGGCAGCGCACCGACGGACGGCACCTCTGCTCCCCGACGCGGAGCAGCTCGTGCCCGCGGTGCCGGCACGTGTTCGCGAACGCGCGGATCGTCCCGTCGTCGCCGCGGACGAGCACTGCGCTCGCGTCGCCCACCGCGACCGCGACCTGCGAACCGGGCTCGGGCAGCGCGCCGACGTGCGCTGCCGCGACCCAGCCACCGGCGAAGACGTGCCGGAGCTCCCACGCCAACACGTCGGGATCGGTGTAGGCCGCGCCCGGGAGCATCCGCGCTCGGTCAAGGGGCTCCCGGGATCGCGCGAGGTCGGCGGGACGCAGCGACTCGGGCGGCGGCGTCACATCCGGCCCTTCACATCCGGCCTGCGTCGAGCGTGCGCTTCAGGAACTCCGACGTCCGCACCTGCTCGGGCGCCGTGAAGATCTTCTCCGGTGGGCCTTCCTCGATGATCTGCCCGCGATGGAGGTAACAGACCTTGGTCGCGACGTCGCGAGCGAAGCCCATCTCGTGCGTCGCGACGATCATCGTCATCCCCTGCTCGGCGAGCTCCTGCATCATGTGGAGCACCTCGTTGACCAGCTCCGGGTCGAGCGCGCTCGTGATCTCGTCGAAGAGCATCAGCTTGGGTTGCATCGCGAGCGCGCGCACGATCGCGACGCGTTGCTGTTGCCCGCCCGAGAGCCGGTCCGGGTATTCGTCGGCCTTGTCGGGGAGCCCGATGCGCTCGAGCAACGGGACGGCCCGCTCCTCGGCCTCCTGCTTCGACAGGCGCAGGACCTTGCGGGGTGCGAGCGTGATGTTGTCCATCACGGTCATGTGCGGGAACAGGTTGTAGGCCTGGAAGACGATCCCGATCTCTCGCCGCAGCCGGTTGAGCTTGATGTCGTCCTGGATGACCCGCCGCCCGAGCACCGTGATCGTCCCGCGCTGCACGGCTTCGAGCCCGTTGATGCACCGGAGCAACGTCGACTTGCCCGAACCCGAGGCACCGATGAGGCACACCACCTGGTGCTCCTCGACCGTCAGGTCGATCCCGTCGAGCACGGTGTTCTGCCCGAACCGCTTCACCACCTCGTCGACCGTGACGTGCGCCATCAGCTCGGCCATCAGGCACCCCCCGCCGTCATCCGCTCGCGGTCGCGCTTCACCAGGTAGTCGGTGAAGCGGGTCATCGGGATCGTGATCACGAGGAAGCAGATCCCGAGACCCGTCACCGACGACAGGTTGAAGTTGTTGTTCGCGTAGTTGCTCGCTGCCGCGAACCCCTCGAAGATCCCCGCGATGTTCAGCAGCGCGGTGTCCTTCTGGAGCCCGATGAAGTCGTTCATCAGGGGCGGGATCACCCGCCGCACGGCCTGGGGCATGACGACGAACCGCATCGACTGCCCACCCGAGAGCCCGAGGCCGCGGGCCGCCGCGCGCTGGCTCCAGTGCACGCTCTCGATCCCCGACCGGTACACCTCGGCCACGTAGGCCCCGTACACCAGCACGAGGGCGAGGATGCCGAGCATCTCGACCGAGTCGAAGCCGAGGAAGCTCGTGTCGGGGCCGGGGACGATCGCGAGTTGGGTGAGCGGGAGGCCGAACACCACCAGGTAGATGGTGATGATCGCGGGAAGCCCGCGGAAGATGTCTACGTACGCGATCGCCATCCAGCGGAGCGGCGCGGCCGCGCGCCCGGGGAGGTCACGGGCGATCGCGACGGTGAGGCCCCAGGCCAGCACGAGGACCTCGGCGACGACGAAGATCTTGATGTTCAGCACGAAGCCGTCGAAGACCAGGCCTGCGCTGTCGCCGAGGTCGGGCAGCGAGAAGAAGATCTCCTGCACGTCCTCCAGGCCGGTCCACGACGACCAGATCGCCAGGCCCAGCGCGAGGAGGACCGACACGGTGATCCCGCCGATCGCGATCCGCCGCGACAGGCGTGCCGCCCCCTCGTCGGGCAGCGGACCGTCGCGCTCGACGATCCCGGCCTCGACCCGCCGGCCGAACATCAGGGCGAACACCGCCAGCGGGAACGACAGGACGAACAGGAGGAGGAAGCTGTTCCCGCCTCCTCCGGAGCGGAGCAACGCGACCACGCCACCCGCGACCGCCAGCGCGACGGAGCTGCACGACAACGCGACCGCCATCACGGCGCGCCGGTTCAGCCGAGTTCCGTCCGTCCCGATCTCGGGAGTCGCCGTCACCTCGTCACTCCACCCCCGCCGCGTGACCATGCCCGTACACGCGCGAGGGGCCCGGCGCGATGCCGGGCCCCTCCAATGCGCGTCGTACTCGGATCAGGGCTTGATGTACTTGACCTTCGTCGGGTCGCCACCGAGATACTTCGCGGACAGCTTGCCGAGCGTCCCGTCTTCGTCGAGCTCGGTGATTGCCGCGTCGATGTCGGCCAGGAGCGCGGAACCCTTGACGAGGATCCCCCCGTACTGGTCGTCGTTGGCGAACTGCCCGGCGACCTTGAGGGTCCCCTTCGACTTCGACGCCTGCTCGAGCACGATCGCCGTGTCGAGCAGCACCGCGTCGATCTGCTTCGCGCGGAGTGCCGCGAACATGTCGACCGTCTGCTTGTAGGTGCGGGGCTTGTCCTTGGGCTTCAGCACGTCCTTCAGGTAGAACTGCGCCGTCGTCGCCCGCTGGACGCCCCACTTGAGGTTTTTGGCGTTCTTCGCCGTCACCTTCGTGCCCTTACGGACCAGGATCCCCTGGTCGGACTTGAAGTACGGCGTGGTGAAGTCGACGACCTCGGCCCGCTCGTCGGTGATCGACACCTGCGACAGCGCGAGATCGAACGTGTCGAGCTGGCCGGCGACGAGCGCGTCGAACGAGACGTCCTGGACCTCGATGCCGTCGTAGCCGAGCTTCTCGGCGATGAGCTCGGCCATGTCGTACTCGAAACCGCTGTCGACGTTGTCGGGCGTCTCCCCGTTCCAGAACCCTGGAGCAGGAAGGTCGGTCGCGACCTTCAGTGGACCCTTGCCCTGTGCGCCGGCCGGAACGGCGAGCACGGTCGCCATTCCCACGGCGACGAGGGCGACAAGAACTTTCCTCACGGTTGCATCTCCCCGTTGGTTACGTGAACGCAGAGCAACCTACTGCGGCGGACGGCGATGCGAAACAGCGGGGCCTCTCGTAACCTGCTCGACATGGATCAGATCCTCCACTGGGTGGGTGGCAAGGCCTGGGCGGGCACCTCCGATCGGAACGCCGAGGTGTTCGACCCGGCGACCGGCGCCGTCGCGGCACAAGTCGCCCTCGCGAGCCCGGCCGACGTCGACGTGGCCGTCGAGGCGGCGGTCGGGGCGTTCCCCGAGTGGGCGGCCACCCCGGTCGGCCGGCGGGCCCGGGTGCTCTTCGCGTTCCGGGAGATCGCCGAGCGCAACCGCGACGACCTGGCCCGGGTCGTCAGCGCGCAGCACGGGAAGGTGGTCTCGGACGCCCTCGGGGAGGTCGCGCGTGGCCTCGAGGTCGTGGAGTTCGCCTGCGGGATCCCGCACCTCCTGAAGGGTGGGTACTCCGAGCAGGTCTCCACCGACACCGACGTCCACTCGGTGCGTCAGCCACTGGGTGTGTGTGCCGGGATCACGCCGTTCAACTTCCCGGCGATGGTCCCGATGTGGATGTGGCCGGTCGCGATCGCGTGCGGCAACACGTTCGTGCTGAA
>JBKJJI010000084.1:0-3875 GCA_046598115.1 Acidimicrobiia bacterium
GTCTGCTTGTAGACGAAGTCGGAGTCGTTCGGGTCCTTCGGGTACCGATCCCGGGCCCAGTCCATGAGCACGGGCAGGGCACTCGCGTAGGCATCGAACAGCGAGTCGACGTCGCCCACGTACCGGGCCCCGAAGCGTGACTGCAGGATCGACGGGGGTCGCAGATAGCGGTAGAGGCCACCGAGGCGCGAGTCGTAGGGGATGTAGCGCGTCGATTGCTCGAGGTACGCCATCAGGCGGCCCCACTCGAGGATCTTGGTGAGCACGTTCGACGCCTGCTCGCACGCGAGGTGGACACCACCGAGCTGGGCCACCGAGTCGTCGCCGTACTCCAGGAACACGCGCTCGTAGAGCTCTTCGGCGCGACGCAGACCGATCGTCGCGTCGACGGTGAGGTCGCCGGTGAGATCGAGATCCGACACGAATTCGTCGAGGAAGAGCCGTCGCAGGCTCTTGGAGCTGCGCGAGTAGCGGGCGAAGAGCGCGCCCTTGACGACCTCGGGCAGGTTGACGAGCGCGAACACCGGGCCGTCGAGGTTCGTGAAGTACGGGCGGAGCGTGGCCTCCTCCACGGGAGTGAAACGCTCCGCTACGTAGTACATGCTCGGACCCGACTGACCTCGACGCCCATCTCGCCTGGGCGATGGAACGCCGATGGTACCGATGCCCCCCCACCCAGCCGGGGACCCGGCAGGCGGCCCGCTCCGAGGTTCAGACGAGCAGCCGGTAGGCCCCCGGGCGGATGGTGGCCCGGAGGGCACCCGTGCGACCGACGTGCACGCCGTCGACCTCCAGCGGGGCGGCGCCGGGCGCGTCGACGACGACGGCCCGGCCCGAGGCGGCGTGGATCCGGGGGTGCGGCAGATGGGCTGCCCCCGGGAGGCGACGACGCATCGCAGCCCGCTCCCCCGGCGCCAGGGCGTAGACCTGGACCTCGAGGCGACCGTCGCCGGGATGCCCGGCCGGGACGACGTCGTAGCCCCGGAGGAATTGACCGTTCGCGACGAGCACCGTCGTCGCCCGTCCGGTGAAGACCGGGCGTCCGTCGACCAGCACGGTCGTCGGGCGGCGCCGGTGCCACCATCGAAGGCGATCGGGCGCCGGGCCGAGGACGACCGCGTTGACAGAGAGCGCCCGTTCGGCCTCGCCGCAGCCCTCGTCCCCGGCCTCACCACTGGGCTCACCGTTGGCCTCTTCGCCGATCGTGATCACGTCGAGGTCGAGCGCGATCGTCGCGGCCCCCGGGCCGACGAGTCCCACGGCGCGAGCGAGGTCGGAACCTGCGGACGCGTCGAAACGGACGCTCGGCGCCCCCGCGCGCTCCGGATTCAGGCGAAGATGCGCCCGGACGGCATCGGCCAGAGCGACGTCGTCGCCGGCCACCTCCAGCTCGGGCGGGCCGGCGACCGGCCCGCCCCATGCATCCCCGCGCCGGATCACAGGTCGAGCACCCCTGTGAGGGACACCACGCCGCGGGCGCACGCGTCGGCCGCGGCGTGGGCGCTTGCACGCGTTCCCGGGGTCAGCGCGACATCACCGACCTGGCGCAGCAGGTCGATGCACTGCTTCACGTGCCGGACGAAGTCGCCTCCCGTGAGCTCGTCGTCATCGAGCACGGACGCCAGGTCGTGGCCCGACGCCCACTCGTAGACGTACGGCATGAACCCGGGGTCGGGCTGGCGGGTCGGCGGCAGCCCGGCGTGCTCCTCGTCGGCGCCGAGGCGTCGCCAGAGCTTCTCCACCTTCCGGGCACGGTCGGCGAGTCGCGACGTCGGCCAGCGCGACGGTGGCATCGGTGCGTCGCCGTCGGCGCCCCGGGTCTCGTAGCTGAAGCACGAGACCAGCGCGACGGTCTCGGGCGGCGACAGGCCGTCGAGCATCCCGCTGCGCACCGTCTCGGCGAGGAGGAGATCGGTCTCGGTGTAGAGCCGGGCGAGGATCTCTCCGGCGGGCGTGAGCGCCCAGCCGTCGAGGTAGCCCCACCGTTCGAGGACGTCGCGCACGACGTCGAGCTGGCGGCCGAGGCTCTCGGTCCGCTGCGCGACCTGCGCCTCCAGACGGGCGCGGTCGCGCTCCAGACGCGTGACGGTCGCGACCGCCCGGACCACCGCGTCCTTGTCGGGATCCGCGGCGACCGGGTGCTCCGCGATCGCGAGCTCGAGCCCGTCGATGTCGGCGACGTCGTCGCGATCGGGTCCATGAGGCAATCGCTGCACCTTCGCCTTTCGCAGGCGCTCGAGCGTCTCACGCTGGAACGGTCGGCTCTTGGGTGCGTGCGGCTGCGGCAGATCGATCCGACCGAGGACCGACGGAGGCTGCGCGAAATCGTCGGGCCCGAGGCGGAGCAGGCGACGGCTCGGCGAGAGGACGAGGAGCCGGGTGCTGCCCCGACGGTGCTCCTGGGCGAGCACGACGGCCTTCCCTCCCCGCGATCCGGCAGGAACGATGTCGCCTGGACGGAGGTTCGCGAGGGCACGCGAGATCCGTCGGGCAGCACCCGCGCCGCGGCGCTGTGCGCCGAGCGCGTCGAGGAGGCCTCGGTACTCGG
This sequence comes from Acidimicrobiia bacterium, assembly GCA_046598115.1. Taxonomy (GTDB): domain Bacteria; phylum Actinomycetota; class Acidimicrobiia; order IMCC26256; family PALSA-555; genus DASUAO01. The sequence continues at coordinate 2,549 of JBKJJI010000084.1, forward strand.
AGGCATCGCCGTAGTCGCTGTGGGCGAGCCGTCGCTGCTCCTCGATCTGGATGCGGTTGCGGTCCAGCTGGCGTTCGATCGTCACCACGTCGCGGTCGACGTAGAACTGCGCGAAAGAGAGGTTGAGGAGATGATGCGCCTTCTCGGAGGAGTACCGGCGCACGAGGTTGACGGCCATGTTGTAGGTCGGCCGGAACGACGAGCGCAGCGCGTCGGTCCGCCGCGCCGCGAGCCCGGCGACCTGGTCGAACGACACCCAGGAGCTCCAGAGCACGATCGCGTACCCCACCGAGTCGATCCCCCGACGCCCCGCCCGCCCGGTGAGCTGGGTGTACTCACCCGGCGTGAGGAACTCGTGGCCCTCGCCGGTGAACTTCGTGAGCTTCTCGATCGCGACGGAACGCGCCGGCATGTTGATGCCCAGCGCGAGCGTCTCCGTCGCGAACACGACCTTGACGAGACCGGCCGCGAAGGCCTCCTCGACGGCCTCCTTCATCGGCGGGACCATCCCGGCGTGGTGTGCGGCGATGCCGCCCAGGAGGCCGGTGCGCCACTGGTCGTACCCGAGCACGAGGCGGTCGTCGGGATCGACGGCCGCGAGGTGGCGATCGACGATCGCCTCGATCGCGGCCCGTTCCTCGCCGGTCGTGAGGCGGAGTCGGGACGCGACGCACTGCTCGACGGCCTGGGCGCAGCCCTTCCGGCTGAACACGAAGACGATCGCCGGGAGGAGCTCCTCGGCCTCGAGGAGCTCCACCACCTCCACGCGATCGGGGGTGCGCAGACGCCGCACCGGGCGCGGGACCCCGCGCGGCCCACGGTCGCTGCGACGATCGAGCTGCTCGGCCTCGGGGTTCGGCTGGAGATCATCGGGGGGACCGACGAACGTCGGGAGCAGGTGGAGGGCGTCGACGCCGCGCTCCCCCACGAGGTACCGGTGCCGCAGCTCGACGGGCCGACGTTCCTCGATCACTGCCGTCGTCGCGCCCCGCACCGTCTCGATCCACGCCGCGAACTCCTCGGCGTTCGACACGGTGGCGGAGAGGCACACGAGATCGATCTCGGGGTCGAGGTGGACGATCACCTCCTCCCACACCGCCCCGCGGTAGCGGTCCTGGAGGTAGTGGACCTCGTCGAGCACCACCGAGTCGAGGCCGTCGAGCGCCGACGACGCGGCATAGATCATGTTGCGGAGCACCTCGGTCGTCATCACGACCACCGGAGCGTCGCCGTTCACCGACCGGTCCCCGGTGAGCAGACCGACCTGCTGTGGCCCGAGCCGCATCGCCAGATCGTGGTACTTTTGGTTCGACAGTGCCTTGACCGG
>JBKJJI010000199.1:0-6616 GCA_046598115.1 Acidimicrobiia bacterium
GAGGTAGACGGTGGTCACCAGGATCCCGATCTGGGCGGTGACGAAGCCGATGAGGAGCGCGAGGAGGACGGTCTGCATCCATCTAGAATACCTACCTACTGGTCGGTAGATACGCATGGGAACGCCACCAGGACAGGGGGATCGGGGAAGATCCTCTCGTGCCCCAGATCGAGAGAGGCGAGCCGACGACCGAGGACACGAGGGCACGCATCCTGCGCGTGGCGCTGCAGCGGTTCGCGGCCGATGGCTACCGCGGGACGAGCCTGAACGCCATCGCCGACGAGGTCGGCATCAAGCGACCGAGCCTCCTGTACCACTTCCCTTCGAAGGACGCGCTCTACCGCGCCACCGTGCTGGCCTCACTCGCGGGGTGGATCGACCTCATCCGGGAGGCCACCACCGATGCCGCCCAGGGCTGGGCCCAGGTCGACCGGGTGCTCGCGGTCGCATTCCGCTTCTTCGAGGAGCGTCCCGAGCTCGTGCGCCTCGCCCGCCGCGAGGCACTCGACGGCGGGCCGATGCTGGGCGCCGAGCTCGGCGAGGCGCTCAAGCCCGTGTTCGACAGCGCGATCCGATGGCTCGAGGCCGAGATGGACGCCGGCCGATTGCGCCGTCACGACGCCCGACAGCTGCTGGTGACGAGCTACGGGGCCGTGCTGTCGTACTTCTCCGACGCGCCCCTGCTCGAGGCGGTCCTCGACCTCGACCCGCTGGCACCCGAGGCGGTCGCGCAGCGCCGACAGCACGTCGTCGATGTCCTGCGCCTGGCCTTCGAGGCCTGATCGCGACGAGGCCTGAACGCGTGGCCTGCTCGTCGTGCGTCTCTCACCTGCCCAGAGGGCGGTGAGAGACGCCTCATCGTTACCAGGCGGTCAGGGAGCGCCAGCGGGTGAGCAGGGCCTCGTCGCCGAAGACGTCGATCGGCTCGAGCGTCGCCCGCCCCTCCAGCCACAGCAACAGGTCCGACGCACCACCTCGGGCCGCGACGTCGCCCTTGGCGTGCTCCCGCTCGACCTGCACCCCGTCGGCTCCCATGCGCACGAGCCACTCCCCCTCCACGTCGGTGCAGTGGAAGTGCAGGGTCTCGCCGGAGCCCACGAGCGCAGGGTTCGCGAAGGCCTGGATCATCGTGAGGAGCTCGTCGATCCCGTCGGTCGCCATGTCCGCGGCGACGGGCTCCGTAGCCCCCACCGCGAGCTGCGCGTCGACCCGGTGCATCGTCACCTCGTGGGCTTGGCGGCGCTGCCAGAACCCGACCGTCGCGGGCGGGACCCACGACCACGCGGGCTCGTCGGCAGGCCGATCCAGCGCGTCGAGCAGCAGCACCGTGGCCTCGCGGAACCAGCCGAGTCGCGCGTCGACGTCGGGGACGTCACTCGGGTCGCGACGGATCCGTTCCGACTCCGGCGGTCGCCGTGACATCTCGGCCGCCCACCGCTGCACGCCACCGATGTGCGCGAGCAGACCGGCGACGTCCCACTCCGGGCACGATGGCACCGCGGCGTCGAGCCCGGCCTGCTCGGCGGCTGCCGCGAGCGTCGCCGACTCGTCGGCGATGGCGCGGAGGAACATCGAGGCGTCGGGCACGCGTCGAGCCTACGACCCGAGCTCGGGTTGGGGCTCCGGGTCGACGGGAGAGATCAGCGCCGCGTCGTTGTTGACGGCACGGTTGACGCGCGTCGAGACCGGATGGAGGGCGAAGTCGGTGTCCGGTGCGGGGACCAGGAGGTCGACGAGCGCGTCGGCGTCGACGAGGTCGCGATCGAGCCAACGCGCCCAGGCCGTCTCCGAGAGCACGACCGGCATCCGCTCGTGGACGTGCGCGAGGAGATCGTTCGCCCTCGTCGTGACGATCGCGCAGGTCCGCAGCCATCCGTCGCCATCCTCGGGCGCCGAACCCACCTGATCGGGCGGGACCTTCCAGACCTCCCACAGCCCGGCGAACGCCATGGGCGCGTCGTCGTGGCGATGGATGAAGTAGGGCTGCTTCTTGGGACGGCCCTTGGGGGTGGAGGGCGGCCCCACGACCTTCCACTCGTAGAAGCCGTCGACCGGGATGATGCATCTGCGCTTCGCGAACGCGCGGCGATAGGCCGGTTTCGTCGCAACCGTCTCGGCCCGGGCATTGATCATCCGGTCCCCGATCGCGACCTCCTTCGCCCAGGAGGGCACCAGTCCCCATCGGATGCGGGAGAGGACCCGCGCATCCTCCCGCTCGCGCACGACGAACACCTTGGCGCGCGGCGCCACGTTGAAGTCGGGCTCGCCCTCGTCGGGAACCGCTACCTCGTCGACGAGGAACTGCTCGGCGAGCTGGTCCGGCGTCGACCGGGAGACGAAACGACCACACACGCGCGGTCAGCTTCGCGATCGTCAGCGCGACGGTGGACGGAGCCCGTCGCGGTCGGCGACGCGGTACACGAACCGGAGCCCCGACCAGATCGAGTCGATCGCCGCGACCTTGTTGTCGACGAGACTGTTCTCGAGTCCGACGTCGCGCACAGCCTGCTCCGTGAGGTCCGTCGCGACGCCCGACGTGCGCTTGGGCCACGCGATCCAGAGACCGCCGTCGGCCTCGAGGCCGCGCTTCATCGCGGGGAACCGTCGCGCCAGCTCGGCGCGGCGCGTGACGAAGAACACCACGACGTCGAGGTAGCCGCGCGCCTGCCTGCGCAACTCGACACGCGGGGGGAGGTCGAGGCCGTCGACGAACCCGTTCGGCGGTGACACCATCGCGACCCGCGAGCCCTCGCCGATCCCGAGCTTCTTCGCCAAGGGTGTTCCCGAGTACCCCGCCATCACGCTCACGTTCGCCGCGGGCCGGGGCGCGAGTCAAACCGCGTCCGCCACCTCAGTCGGGCGCGCGGTAGCGCACGAAGTCCGGGACGGCAAGCGCGAGGACGACGACGCCCACGATGCAGGCGGCGCCCCCGGCGACGACCGACACGACCGGTGTCGTGAGCGCCGCGACGAGACCGGCCTCGACGTCGCCGAGGCGGGGTCCTCCGGTCACCACGAGGATGTTGACGGCCGAGAGCCGACCTCGGAGCTCGTCCGGGATGTTCGACTGCAGGATCGTGCCCCGGAACACGGCCGAGACCACATCGGCCCCACCTGCGACGGCGAGGCTCGCCATCGCGAACGGCAACGATCCCCCCGAGAGCCCGAAGGCCACGATCGCCGCGCCCCAAGCGGCGACCGCCCAGAGGACCGCCTGGCCCTGGTGCCGGATCCGCGTGATCCATCCCGAGCTGAGCGCACCCACCAGCGCGCCCACCGACACCGCGGAGAACAGGAGGCCGACGATCCGCGGCCCACCGTCGAACTGCTGCACCGCGAGCACCGGGAACAGCGCGCGCGGCATCCCGAAGATCATCGCGACGAGGTCGACGGAGAACACGGACTGCAGGACCCGGCGACCACGCAGGTACCGGGGTCATCGCTGACCGGACCGAGAGCGAGAAGCCACCGAAGCCGGCGACCCCGGCCGCTCCGAGATACACGAGCGCGAGCGCGAGCGGCGGATCGTCGAGCAACGCGCCGGCGAGCAGGATCCCCGACGCCGCGGCCTGACCGACCTGGGCCACGAGCAGGAGCCGACGCCGATCGCGCGAGTCGATCACGGGCCCACCGAAGACCGTCACGAGCGCGAGGGGAACGATCTGGACGAGGCCGACGAGCCCGACCGCCGCGACCGACCCCGTCAGCGCGAACACCTGCACGTACACCGCGACCAGCGCGATCTGCGACCCGGTGTCGGAGATCAGCGCGCCGAGCCACAGGAGTCGGAAGTCGCGCGAGGTGCGCAGCGGGGTGATGTCGACCGCGAGCACCCGGAACCTGCGGGCGTGCCGACCGATTGTCGACCTTTTCACTCGACTTTTCCGCCCGTCCGGACCTAGGGTTGCGCGAGAAGGCGCTCGAGCGGCCGCAGCGTAGGTGCGCGACCTTCCGACGACCTCCCCGTTTCCGTCACACCCGATCCCTCGCCCAACCCCTTGGAGGAACCCCCATGGCACTGCGCCTCGGCGACGCCGCCCCCAACTTCACCGCCCAGACGACCGAGGGCGAGATCGACTTCTACGAGCACCTCGGCGACGGGTGGGGGGTGCTCTTCTCGCACCCGAAGGACTACACGCCGGTCTGCACGACCGAGCTCGGCCGGGTCGCCGCGCTCAAGCCGGAGTTCGACAAGCGCAACGTGAAGGTGGTCGGCCTCTCGGTGGACCCGCTCGAGGACCACACGAGCTGGGCCGGCGACATCGAGGAAACCCAGGGCCACGCGCTGAACTTCCCGCTCATCGCCGACTCGGACCGCACGGTCTCGGACCTCTACGACATGATCCACCCGAACGCGAACGACACGCTCACCGTGCGTTCCGTCTTCATCATCGGCCCCGACCACAAGGTCAAGCTGATCATCACCTACCCCGCGAGCACCGGGCGCAACTTCGACGAGATCCTGCGGGTGATCGACTCGCTCCAGCTCACCGCCGACTACAAGGTCGCGACCCCCGTCGACTGGACCGACGGCGACGACGTCATCATCGTCCCGGCCGTCACCGACGACGAGGCCAAGGAGCGGTTCCCGAAGGGCTGGAAGGAGCTCAAGCCCTATCTCCGGGTGACGCCCCAACCGAACAAGTAGACGGCGAACAAGGAGACGGACCGAGCGCCGTGCCGGGCGCTACAGGTACGACGCCGGGTCGACCGGGTTCCCGCTGAGGCGCACCTCGAAGTGCAGGTGGGGCCCGGTCGACGTGCCGGTGGAGCCGACGTAGCCGATCACCTCGCCGGCGGACACGCGCTGACCGACGCTCGCCGCCACGCGGGACTGGTGCGCGTAGAGGGTGGCCATCCCGCCGCCGTGGTCGATGACGACGATGTTGCCGTAGCCGCCGTTGGAGCCCGACATGACGACCGTGCCGGCGCGACAGGCAACGATCGGCGTGCCGGACGACCCCGACAGGTCGGCGCCGGTGTGCATGCGGGTGTAGCGCAGGATCGGGTGGAGCCGCGGGCCGAACGGGCTCGAGATCCCACCCGGGACCGGACGTGCGCTGCACGGGCCGACGCTCCCGGGCGTGCTCCCGAGTGCGCGCAGCCGCGCGCCGATGCTGTCGGAGGTCGCCTGGAGCGCGGCGAGCTCCTGCTCGAACTCGCCCTTCTGCTCCTGGATCTGGGCGACGAGTGCCTGTTCCTGGCTCTCCTGCTGCGCGGCTTCGGCGCGCGCCGGCTCGATCTCGGCCCGGAGGCTCGCGACCTGGTCGCGCGCGGCCTGGGCCGCCACCTCGGCGGCGTCGGCCGCGACCTTTTTGTGCTCCAGCGTGCGACGCTCGGTCTCGAGGTCGGCCCGCAAGCGCGCGATGCGCCGGACGACGCGGCGCTGCTGGTTGGTGACTTCGTCGAGGTACTTGGTCTGCTTGACCACGTTGGCGGGTCGGGCGGCGAGGACCACGTCGTAGTTCGATCCTCGGCGAGCCGACCGGTAGAGCCCGGCCGCCTCCTCGTTGAACTCGAGCGTCGCCTCGTCGAGCTCGGCCTGGATCCGTTGCACCTCGGCGACGAGCTCGTCGTAGAGCCCCTGGAGCCGACCCGCCTCGGCGGCGAGCGGGGCGAGCGTCGCCTCCGCGCTCGACAGCTGGGTGTCGATCTCCGCGACCCGGGCCTCGATGACGCCCTTGCGGTCGCGGATGGCCTGGAGCTCGGCGAGCGCCGCCGCCTCGGCTCGGGAGGCCTCGCCGATCTGGGCCGCCAGCTCGGAGCGCCGATCACCGTTGGGCGCTCCGGACGCGGTCGACCCGAGGGCGAGCGCGCCGACGAGGGCGAGCGCGAGTGGGGCGACGAAGGCGGCGACGGGCCGCGAGCCGGAGCGCATGGGGTCATCCAGGGTAGACAACAGGCCGCACACCAGCAACACCGGCAACGCCACGCGGGCGTCCCCGAGAGGTGGTGCAGGGGAGGGTGTACAGGGGAAAACGGGCCCCGCACACGGGGATTACAGCCGGAAATGTCCGTTCCGCGCGCCGCCGGACGCACCGGCCAGATCCATGAAGCGGAGGCGCCCGGCCAGGGGCCGGGGGCCGGGGGCGCTCAGACCTTGAGGAAGCGCCGGAGCCCGATGGTCGAGCCGAACAGGCCGATCACGACACCCAGCAGCATCACGAAGAGCGACACCCGGGTGGCGTCGGCGGTGGTGACGAAGAATTCCCGGAAGAACCCGGTGGGACTGTTGAACCAGTTGTCGAAGCCAAATTTCAGCGCGACGACGACACCGACGGCGAGACCGGCACCGATCAGGCCCTGCACGAGCCCTTCGGCCATGAACGGGAGGCGGACGAACCAGTTCGACGCCCCCACCAGCTTCATCACCTCGATCTCGCGTCGCCGGGCGAACGTTGCCAGCCGGATCGTGTTCACGATGAGGAACAGCGATGACACCAACAGGATCAGTGACAGGCCGATGAAGATGATCCGCGCCGTGTTCGTGGCGTCGAGGAGGCCCTTCAGGGCTTCCTCTGGCGTGGCGACGTCGTCGACCCCTGGTTGGGTCTCGAAGCGGCGTTGGATCGCGGTGGTCGCCTCCGCCTGCGTGGGCACGATTCGGAACGACGTG
>JBKJJI010000050.1:0-10935 GCA_046598115.1 Acidimicrobiia bacterium
CTCGGCGCCGCGGATCTCGACGATCACGTTCCTGCCGTCGTCGGGGTCGCGCGGGACGAGGAGCTCCTTGATCTCGGCCTCGAGTCGACGCAGGTGCTCCTGCTTCTCGGCGAGCTCGGTCGAGAGGAAGTCCCGCATCGCGGCGTCGTCCTCGTACTCGAGCATCTCCTCCGCCTCGCGGATCTCCGCGACGACCGAGCTGTACTCGCGGTACCCGTCGACGACGGGCTTCAGCTCCGCGTGACGACGGCCCGCCGCGCGTGCGGCAGCCTGGTCACCACCGGCGTAGATCTCGGAGAGCTGCGCCTCGAGCTTGTCGAGCTCGGCCTCGAGGTCAGCCAGGTGCTCGAACATCCGACCCAGGGTACGTGCAGTCAGAACAAGGGGAGGCGCTCGAAGTCGTCGCCGAGGACGGCCGCCGCTTCCACACCGAGCCAGCCGTCGAGGAGCGTCGCGTAGAGCGACCGGAAGTCGACCGTGTGCACGAGGTTCCCGGATCGGTCGAGCGCGGTCAGCGACGCCGCCTCGCCGTGACGGCCACCCTGCACCTTCGGGCCGACGACGAGCTGCACCGCCGCGGTGCCGTGGTCGGTGCCGTCGCCGTTCTCGGCCGGGCGCCGACCGAACTCCGACACCGTCGCCAGGACCACGTTCTCGGCGACCTTGGGGCCAGCCTGCTCGAGGGTCGAGAAGAACGCGTCGATGCCCTCGTCGAGCTCGGCCATGAGCGCGGGGTGTCGCTGCGCCTGCCCCTGATGGGTGTCGTAGTCGCCGATGCCGCTCACGTAGATGACTCGCGGCCGGGCCGGTGACAACACGAGCTGCGCCGCGAGGGCGAGGGAGTCCACGACCGTCGTGTCCTGATACGCGCGGGCAGCGTTCGGGCCGACGTCGTAGGCCGCGTCGGCATCGCGCAGCGCGTGCTCGAGGTCGCGACGCGCCTCCACGGTGAGCTCGACGGCGCGGCCGACCTGCCCGACGAGCGCCGCGGGATCGATCTTGGCCGGCACGGCGTCGGCCCATGCCGTCAGCAGGTCGTCGGGATCGTCGAGCCATGCCGGCAGACGCGGCTGCAGTCCGCTGGAGTCGGCGATCGTGGTCGCGAACGAGGAGGAGCCGCGCAGCGCGGGCGACGGTCCCGGACCGATCCCCACGGCGGCGAGGGGGTCGTCGAAGCCGACGGTCCCGTCGAGGTAGGCGCCCAGCCAGCCGCGCTGGCCGGCACCGCCGCGTGCCGACCACCAGATCGCGATCGAGCCGAAGTGCGACAGGTCGGGTTCGGGGTACCCGATCCCTTCCACCAGCGCCACGTCGCCCCGGGCGTAACGCTGGGCGAGGCGGGAGAGGTTCGGGTGCAGGCCCACGCCGTCGCCGAGGTCGATCGGATCGGTGACGCCGAGCGTCGGCCGCAGGTCGTGGTACGCGGGGTCGTCGATCGGGATCACGGTGTTGAGGCCATCGTTGCCGCCCGCGGTCTCGACCACGACGAGGGTCCGGTGCTTCTTCCCCGGCCCGAGCTCGCCAACCGAGAACGTCGCGGCACCGGCTGTCGTGCTCGCGCTCCAGTCCCACACGTCGAGCGCGTAGCCGCCCACCACAGCCGTTGCGCCGCCGACGCCGAGGTGGCGGAGGAACTCGCGGCGCGAGGAGCCCGCGCGCCGACCGGGACTCGGGGCGCCCGCGTCCGGCACAGAGGAGGAGGTCATACGACCGCCATCTCGGGACAGGTGGCCGCGAGCGCGAACCGGCGGCCCGGTTCGCGCTCGGCCCGGACCGCCCGGCGCGTCGCCTTCGAGGCGTCGTGGATCCCGAACCGAACCAGCAACGCGTCGGGGTCGTCGGGCACGTCGGGTGGCTGGGAGTACGCCGAGAGGAGGTCGAAGGCGTGCACGAGCTGGTGCGGTCCGAGGAGGTTCGCGCCCTTGGGGAACCCGCCGACGTTCGGAGGGACGAACGGGATGTACCCCATGGTCCGCAGCGCCTCTCCGACCGGCGGGACGCTGCCACCGCGACCGGGGGTCAGGGCTGGTGCGTTCGCGGCCTGGAGGATCGCGACCAGTCGCTCGACCGGTGTGCGCACGCGCGCCCTGATTGCGGCCGTCGAGGTGAACGCGTCATCGTCGACGATCGCCTCGACGAGCGCCATGATCGACCAGTCGCGTGCGAAGACCGTGCCGAGGCGCTTCGCGGCGCGGTCGTCGGGCTCGAGCCCGACGAGCTCGCGGTACAGCTTCCCGGCGACGTAGCGGGCCGTCGCGGGCTGTTCGAGGATCGCGTCGATGGCGGTGTCGAGGTCATAGGCACCGGTCGCGCCGAAGAGCCGCTTCGCTCCGTCGTCGTGACGGCTCGGGAGGAAGATCGACGTCCACGGCGCCGCCCCGAGCGCCTCGAGCTGCGCGGAGAAGCGTCGACCGGGGATGTTGACGACCCAGCCGCTGAACGCCCGCGAGACCTCCACGACGTCGCGCTGGGTGTACCCGCCACCGATCCCCATCGTGAACAGCTCCATGCACTCACGCCCGAAGTTCTCGTTGACCTGTTCGCGGGCGTTCGTGATGCCGTCGAGGTAGATCAACATCGCGGCATCCTTGGCAATCGCGCGCACCAGATCCGCGAAGCTCCCGGTCGCGTGCGCGCGCACCGTCACGTGCTGCTGGGTCATCAGGTACGGGACGCGCACCTTCGCGATGCTCGTCGCGAAGTGGTCCTGCCAGAACCAGACCAGGCGATCCTCGATGAGACGCGTCGGCGTCCGCATCTGCTCGATCCACCACGCGATCGTCCCGACGATCTCGGCGGGTCGGGAGTCGTCGTAGTCGGTGGGTGGCGGTCCGAGCGGGACCTCGGGCGCAGGCGCAGTGAGGTCGAGCACGCGCGCCTTCGCGTCGTCGACCGTGGCGAGCTCGGCGACCACGTCGGGGTGCGGTCCCATCGACGCTCGCCGCACGACGTGCGCGATGCGCTCTCGCTGACCGGCCATGCACCGAGTCTCGCCCGCGAATGTGATGGGGTCGTGAACCCCCCGTCATGGTCTGGGGGCGGGGCCTCGGGCACCAGAACGTGTTCTGGCGTCGCAGAAGGGTCCTCACGACCACCTCAGCGACGCCAAAAGGGCGAGGGGTGGGTCAGACGAGGCCCTGGAACTTGCCGACCGCGTCGATCGCGGCGTCGTCGGCGAACTCGTCGAGCCAGCGATGGACGTCGTCGCTACCGGTCATGTCGGCGACGGCACGCGGCATCGCCAGCATCTCGTAGCCGTCGGGCATCGGTGGGTGATCGCTCGCCGGCTTGCGGGCGAGTGCGGCCGCGATGACCGGCTCGAGCCGTGCCGCCTTGTCGCGCACCCGGCGTTCGTCGCGATCGGCGAACTCGGGCATCACCTCGCGCCCGAAGAGCTCGAGGCTCTCCATGATGTCCTCGTGGCGCGTCCGGCCCGACTGCGAGCACAAGATCACCTGGTCGATGCCGCACTCCTCGTAGCGACGAAGGTACTCACGGATCTGGTCGGGCGTGCCGATCGCCCCCCGGAGCCCCTCCGTCCCCTGCTCGACGACCTTCGCGCCAAGGCGGTCGCCCGCCGCACGTGCGGCCTCGACGGTTTCCGGCGCGTACCCGTGCTCGGCTCGGCGAGCCTGGTAGTCGGCCCACACGTCGGTGACCGCAGGGCGGTGTCGCCCGAACACGTAGTAGTGGGCGAGCGAGTAGCCGAAGAAGTTGGCTCCCTCGAGGCCGCGCTCGAGCGCCACCTCTTCGTCGTCGTGGCTCATGAACGTCGTCACGCAGGCGACGTCGGCATTGACCGCGTCGCCGATGGGCACACCTTCGGCTGCAAGGGTCGCGTGGTAGTCGTCGACCCAGAAGCGCGCCTCCTCGGGGTCGACGAACGCGAAGGCGAGTGCGCCGATGCCGTTTTGGGCCGCGAGGTGGATCGTCTCCTTGCGGCTGCACGCGACCCACAGCGGCGGGTGCGGCTTCTGCCGGGGCTTCGGGATCACGTTCCGCGGCGGCATCTGGACGTGCGGGCCGTCGTGCCCGGTGAACGGCGCTTCCGTCATGCACCGGACGGCGACGCGCAACCCTTCTTCCCACATCGCCCGCTTCTCGGCCTGATCGATGCCGAAGCCACCCAGCTCCGCGACCGACGACGACTCCCCGGTCCCGAAGTCGACGCGGCCGTTCGAGATCAGGTCGAGGGTCGAGATCCGCTCCGCGACACGAGCCGGGTGGTTGAACCGCGGCGGCGTCTGCACGATCCCGTGCCCGAGCCGGATCCGCTCGGTGCGGGCCGCGACAGCGGCGAGGAAGATCTCCGGGGCGCTCGAGTGGCTGTACTCCTCGAGGAAGTGGTGCTCGACCTCCCACACGTAGTCGATGCCGAGGGCATCCGCGAGCTCGCACTGCTCGAGCGCCTGCTGTAGCAGGTCGTACTCGGAGTCCTCGGTCCACGGGCGCGGCAGCTGGTGTTCGTAGAAGACCCCGAACTTCACCGTGCTGAGGCTAGGCGTCCGAGGTGAGGCGGCATCGCCGGGCCCGGGCCGGGGCGGGCGTTGCTAGCGTCGACCGGCCATCGATTCGTGGAGGCGCTTCGTGGTGAGGCGAGCAACGCGGACCACCCGTCGGGCGCCAGAGGCAGCGACAGCCGCGGGACTGGTCCGGGGAACGCGGGTCCGCGCGCCCGATGGCGCCGTGGTGGAGCGGTTCCTCGGAATCCCCTACGCCGCCGCGCCCACCGGCGATCTCCGATGGCAAACGCCCCGACCTCCACACCCGTGGAAGGGGACGCGCGCAGCATCGGCGTTCGCCCCGGCCGCTCCCCAGGGCGCCGCCCTCGACAGCCGCCTCCCCGGGCTGCGACCCGACCACCCCACCGACGAAGACTGCCTCGCGCTGAACATCTGGACGCCGGGTCTCGACGCCGGCCGACCGGTCCTCATCTGGTTCCCGGGAGGTGCGTACCTCAGTGGCGCCACCGCGCAGCCCGTGTACGACGCGACGCGCCTGGCGGCCGAGGCGGAGGCAGTCGTCGTGACCGTCGGTTACCGGCTCGGAGCGCTGGGCTTCCTCGACGTTGATGGTGACGGCGTTGCCAACTGTGGGCTCCGCGATCAGCTCGCGGCGCTCGAGTGGGTCCATCGGCACGCCACGGCCTTCGGCGGGGACCCGACGAACCTCACGGTCATGGGCGAGTCGGCGGGCGCCGGGTCGATCCTGCACCTGCTGGCTTCCCCACTGGCAGCCGCATCACCGACGTTCCAGCGGGCGATCGTGCAGAGCGGCCAGCCGACCACCCTGACGGCGAACGAGGGCCGCGAGGTCGCCGAGACGTTCGCGCGGCACCTCGGACTTCGGCGTCCCGACGCCGACGCCCTGCGGGCGGTGCCGGTCGAGCAGCTGCTCGAGGCCCAGGCGGCGGCGTCCGCCGAACTCCTCGGAACCGTCGGCCCCATGGCATTCGCGCCCGTCGTCGACGACGACGTGTGCGACGGAACGATCGTAGAAGGGCTCGCGCGCGGGCGGGCATCCGAGATCGCGCTCGTGATCGGGACCACGCGCGACGAGCTCGCGCTGTTCACCGGTCCCAGTGACGCGTCGCTCGACGACGACCGCCTCGTCCGCCGGCTCGAGCGACTGCTCGGGGATGGTGGCGATGCAGCGGTCGCACTCGCGAGCGCTCGAGCTCGGCTTCCCGCGACGGCGACCAACTCCGAGATCTGGGTTGCCGCGCGGACGGATGTGATGATGCGAGTGCCGGCGCTGCGCGTCGCCGACGCGCACACGGCCGCCGGCGGCACGACCTTCGTGTATCGCTTCGACTGGGCCGCGCCCGACCTCGGCGCCGCCCATGCGGTCGACCTGCCGTTCACGTTCGGAACCGCCGATCGAGAGGGGTGGGATCGCGTCGTGGGCTGGGACGCGCGTGCCGAGGCGCTCGGTCTGGAGTGGCGGGCGTGCTGGTCGTCGTTCGCCGCGACCGGCGACCCGTCGACACCGTTGCGACAGTGGCCCGAGCACGACCCCGTGCATCCAGCCGTGATGGTATTCGCCCCCGACGACACACGGGTCGTCCCCGCGCTCGACGCGTCCGTCCGGTTGCTCAGGCTGGCGTGATGCGGAACACACCCGCCGAAGCGGTGAGCACGTAGAGCTCACCTGCACCGTCCTCGCCGAACGAGGTCACGCCGACGGTCTCGACTCCGAGATCGCGCACGAGCTCCACCGACCCGTCTGGCGCGCGACGCACTGCGCGGATAGTCGCATTGCAGTTGTCGGAGAAGAGGTACGCGCCGACGAGGTCGGGAATCGCCGAGCCCCGGTACACGTGGCCACCCACGACCGCACAGTCACCGTCGTCGTGGCTGATGTCGAGGATCGGCAGGACGGTGCCGGGCGCGGAGGCGGCACGGAAGGCTCGCGACCCCTCGAGGATCGGCCACCCGAAGTTCGCGCCCGCAGCGTCGTCGAACGCGACGACATCCACCTCCTCCCACGCGTTCTGCCCCACGTCGCCGATCCAGAGATCGTCGGTCGACGCGTCGAACGAGAAGCGCCAAGGGTTCCGCAGGCCGGTGACGAAGATCTCGGGCCGGCCGCCGCCGGCCGCGAAGGGATTGTCGGGCGGGATGCGATAGGGCGACCCTGACGCCGGCCGAGGATCGATGCGGAGGATCTTCCCCAGGAGCGTGTCGTTCGACTGTCCGTTGCCTTCGGGCGCGTGCCCGGCACCCTCGTCGTCGGCGCCGCCACCATCTCCGAGGCCCAGGTACAGCATCCGGTCCGGCCCGAAGACGAGGGCTCCGCCGTTGTGGTTCGGCTGCGGTTGCGGCACCTCGAGGATCGTCCGCGCCGTCGAGGTGGCCGCGATCGCCGGCCGCTCGCCCGCGATCGACACCACGTACTCGGCGACGACGGTCTCCCCCGATCGCCCCGAGTAGTGCACGTACAGGTGCTCACCGTCGGGGGCGAACGCCATCCCGAGCAGACCCTGCTCACCCCCGGAGCGGACGAGGGACCCGAGGACGAGCGTCGGTTCCGGCTGGGCGATGCCATCGCGCACCGCCACCACGGTGCCGCCCTGCGCGCCGACGTAGAGAAATGGATCCCCCGGCCTCGTCGCCATCACTGTCGCGCGCGCGACGTCGGCGACATGCGTCAGCGCGACGTCGACTGCCGCCAGGTCCGGGACGCGGTGTGCCGCGGTCGTCGGTGCCGGATTCGCGCTCGAGGCCGACGGTGTCGGTGGCCCGGTCGCACCGGTCGGACCCGAGCTCCCCTCGCCACCCGACGAGCACGCCCCGGCCCCGGCCATGGCGACCGCGATGGCGACGAGCACGAACACGCGCACACGCACGCGCACTCGGGGGAGGGGCATCACCGACACGCTACCGACCCGGTCGTCGAGCCCGACGTCGCGATTCCGACAACGGGTCCCGCCTCCTCGTGTGCGAGCATGGGTGGATGAAGTACGTCGTCCTCGTCCCTGACGGCTGCGCCGACGAGCCCCTCGCGGCGCTCGACGACCGCACGCCGCTCGAAGCGGCAGCGATGCCGCACCTCGATCGTCTCGCGTCCCACGGTGAGGTCGGGCGGGCCGCGGTGATCCCGGAAGGACTGCCTCCGGGCAGCGACGTCGGCAACCTCTCGATCCTCGGGTTCGACCCCGCCGAGTTCCACACGGGTCGGGCTCCGATCGAGGCCGCCGCGATGGGCGTCGACCTCGCGCCGGGCGAGGTCGCGTACCGGGCGAACCTCGTCACGATCGGCGACGACGGGACCATGGTGGACTTCGCCGGTGGCCACCCCACCGATGCGCAGAGCCATCCGATCCTCGCCGCGCTCGACGACGCCCTGGGCGGCGGCCGGGACGGCATCCGCTTCCACCCCGGCGTCGAGTACCGCCACCTCTGCGTCGTCCCTTCGGAGCTCGCCGACGCCGAGTGCATCCCGCCACACGACCTCACCGGCCAGGCCGCCGTCTGGCCGTCGGGACCGTCGGCGGCGCGACTGCGCGCCCTCATGGAGGCGTCCCAGCCGATCGTCGCATCGGTCGCGGCATCGGTCGGCAGCATCGCGACGCAGGTGTGGCTCTGGGGCCAGGGCACCCGCCCTTCGCTCCCGCGCTTCGTCGACCGGTACGGCCGCTCCGGGCGCCTCAGCTCGGCGGTCGACCTCGTGCGCGGTCTCGGCGTCCTCCTCGACCTCGACGTCGTCGACGTCCCCGGAGCGACGGCAGGGTTCGACAACGACTACGGCGCCCAGCGCGACGCGTGCCTCGCGTCGCTGGCCGACTGCGACCTCTTCGTGCTCCACGTCGAGGCGACCGACGAAGCCGGGCACCAAGGGGATGTCGCGGCGAAGGTGACGTCCCTCGAGCGTTGGGACTCCGAGATCATCGGCCCGATCGTCGACGCGCTCCGCAACGAGCCGTTCCGCGTGCTCCTGCTCCCCGACCATGCGACACCCTGCGCGCTGCGGACGCACACGTCGGACCCGGTCCCCTACCTCCTCTACGACTCCACCGCACCGGGGCCGGGCGGCACGTACACCGAGGCCGGAGTCGCGTCGTGTGAGCCGGTTCCGGGCCACGGGCTCATGGCCCGCCTGCTGGCCTGATCGCCTGGCAGCCTGATCGCCTGGCAGGTCGGGCGACGCACCACCCGGCGCCGACACGGGCAGTGGTTGCCCGGCGCGGTGACGGCCTCTATGCTGGGGGGTGTTCCGCCGCGTCGGTGCGGCGACTCCCCGGCCCCCCGCTTGGGACCCACGATGTTCGACGTCTCGTTCGTCGTGCGCACCGGGGCGCATCCCTCGGCAACGCTCTCCGCCTTCGCGGCGGGCGAAGCCGTTGGCCACCCGGTGCTTCCCCCCGGGTCCACCCGGACCCGAGTCAGGACGCACCGCTCCCCACCGAGGAGCATCACCAGCTCATGAGCACCACTGAGATCGACCGTTCCGCCCTCGACGGCAAGGACCGCGAGCAGCTACACGCGATCGCCGGCGCGATCGGCGTCAAGGCGCCGACCCGCATGCGCAAGGCCGAGCTGATCGAGGCGATCCTGAGCGCCGCCGCGAACGGCGACGCGCCCTCCGACGCGGGAAGCGCGGCGGGCAAGGAGCAGGCGGGCGACGGCAACGGGTCGAAGCGCACCGTGCGATCCGCAAAGGCCTCCGAGCTCGCGAGCGACTCGATCGACGCGCTCGCGGCAGAGGAGGAGACGCTCGCCGCCGGCTCTGACGCCGACGAACCCGAGGTCGCACCCCGCCCGCGCCGCTCGACCGGCACGGGCAGCTCCGGCACGGATCGATCGGGCGGCGCCAAGACCGACGCGTCCGAGCAGCAGTCCGGCTCCCGACCCAAGGTGGAGATCGACCCGGAGGACGAGCGCGCGTCGTACGGCGACGGCAACCAGACGCGGTCCTCGAACCGCCGTCGGCGTCGCCGCGGCCGGGGTGGCCAGTCCGAGGGCAACGAACGCCAGCAGGGCAACGAACGCCAGCAGGGCAACGAGCGCCAGCAGGGCGGCAGCGACCGGGAGCCGACCGGCGACCCCGTCGAGGTGCGCGGCGTGCTCGAGTTCAAGGACGAGGGGTACGGGTTCCTCCGCACCAAGGGCTACCTCCCGAGCGCGGGCGACGTCTACGTCTCGGCCTCGCAGGTCCGACGCTTCAACCTGCGACGCGGCGACGCGGTCGAGGGCTTCTGCCGCCCCCAGGCGAGCAACGAGAAGTACCCCGCGCTCCTGCGCGTCGACACCGTCAACGGGATGTCTCCCGAAGAAGCGAAGAACCGGGCACGATTCGAAGACCTCACCGCGCTGTTCCCCGACGAGCAGCTGCGCCTCGAGCTCGAGGAGAACCCGGCCGAGGCGACGGGTCGCATCGTCGACCTGATCTCCCCGATCGGGAAGGGCCAGCGCGGCCTCGTCGTATCCCCCCCGAAGGCCGGCAAGACCACGATCCTCAAGCAGATCGTCTACTCGGTCGAGCGGAACAACCCCGAGGTGCACCTCATGGTGCTGCTCGTCGACGAGCGGCCCGAAGAGGTCACCGACATGCGGCGTCATGTGGTGAACGGTGAGGTCGTGGCCAGCACGTTCGACCGTCCGTCCGACGAGCACACTACGGTTGCGGAGCTCACGATCGACCGAGCCAAGCGACTCGTCGAGATGGGCAAGGACGTCGTGATCATCCTCGACGGGATCACTCGCCTCGCCCGCGCGTACAACCTCGCCGCGCCCGCGTCGGGCCGGATCCTCTCCGGTGGTGTCGACTCGACCGCGCTGTACCCACCGAAGCGCTTCTTCGGCGCCGCGCGCAACATCGAGGACGGTGGCTCGCTCACGATCTTCGCCACCGCGCTCGTCGAGACCGGGTCCACGATGGACACGGTGATCTTCGAGGAGTTCAAGGGTACCGGCAACGCCGAGCTGAAGCTGGACCGCAAGATCGCCGACAAGCGGATCTTCCCGGCCATCGACATCGACGCGTCCGGCACCCGCAAGGAGGAGTTGCTGCTCTCGCCCGACGAGCTGGCGGTCACCGTCAAGCTGCGCCGGGTGCTGTCGGCCTTGGACGACCAGCAGGCACTCGACCTGGTGCTTGGCCAGCTCCGCAAGACTCGCACCAACATCGAGTTCCTGATGCAGGTCGCGAAGAACACCCCGGGAACCTCCGGCAGCGACGACTGACCCGGACCCGATACCGTTGCCGGGCACCGGGAACACCGGCGGGGGTCGGATGGTCGAATGAGCCGTCACGCTCAGGCTCCGGTTCACCCCACGTACCCGATGGGGACCCGGCGCCACGTCGAGAGGAACCCCCCGTGCGTAGCGGTATTCACCCCGAGTATGTCGACACCGCGGTCACCTGGGGTTGCGGCAGCCAGTTCACCACCCGCAGCACCAAGAAGAGCGGCACCATCTCCGTCGAGGTCTGCTC
>JBKJJI010000182.1:0-15083 GCA_046598115.1 Acidimicrobiia bacterium
GTTGACCACCGCAAGTGGAGCCACGGTGACGGTCATCAACGGCGCCGACCAGTGCAACGTCTTCTGGCAGGTCGGCAGCTCGGCCACCCTCGGCACCGGCTCCGACTTCTCCGGCACGATCCTCGCCCAGGAGTCCGTCACCGTCGGCAACGACGTCGAGGTCCACCGAGTCGATCGTGGTCGGCGACGCGGTGTGGGCCTGGATCCACTGCCCTCGCTGGTCGCCGAGCCCGGTCGACCATGCTGAGCCCGCATCGCCGTCGAAGGCGCGCGACGCGCGGGCGTCGGCGTCACCGGCGAGATGCGACGACGCCGAGAAACGGACGCCACGTGTCGTCGTCCCAAGGATCTCGTCGAGCAGGTCGTCGTCGGCGTTGGGGTCGACGCGGGCCTGCCCACCGAGCAGGAACGCACGATCGTCGGGTACCTCGAAGGCGCGCGCGAGATGTGTCTCCTCGTCGTCTCGACCGGCGGCACCGGGCTCGTACCGGAGTCGCGACAGGACGTAGACGAGGCGGTGCTCCGAGGCGTCGTCGGCGACCGCTCGGACGAGATCGACGGGGAGTCGAACCACCTCTTCGACGCGCACCCCGGGGATCCCCACCTCGGCAACACCGACCGCGGGCTGCCCACCGAAGGAGGAGAGCGAGCCCGTGTTGGTCCCGAGGATCTCGATCTCGAGGCGCTCGAACGTGCGGGAGGGGAACTCGATCCGCTGGCCCGGCAACCGCCGCGAGTCGCGGTCGAGCGCGACCGTGATCGGGTCACGACCGTCGAACGTGATGCGGACCTCGCGTAGGAACCGTTCCTCGCCCGACCCGCGCGGCTGCACGAGTGTCAGGTGCCCGGTGGTGACAGGCTCGACGAGGTCGATCACCAAGCGCTCGCCGACCGGATCGCCTTCGCCACCGACGCGCCACGCGGTGTGCGGATCGCCGTCGAGCGCGTACACCGGACGATCGTCGGGCGTGTACCGGCCGAGATCGCCGAACGCGGTGGCGTCGACAGCCCGCACGCCGCGCTGCTCGACCACCGTGCGCGACGCGTCGGTCGCGTCGGGGAACACCTCGAGGCGCTGATCGGCCGTGTCGTCGACGATCGCGACCTGTCCGGCACGCTCGGTCGGACCGGTCGTGTCGCGGATCGCGCCCCACCGGGTGGCGCGACGCCGGTTCGTGTCGGTGACCACGAGGACGGCGTCCCGCCCGAGCTCACGACGCAGCTCGTCGGCGTTGCCGGCGAACGAGGCCGCGTACAGGACGAGCTCGGAGCCGTCGAGCAGGCCGGACGCCGCGGCGTCGACGATGCCCTCGCCGTCACCCGCCAGGATGACCGGGCTCGTGACCGGCCTCGTGCTCAGGATCGGCCGCGTCCCCTCGACCGGGAACAGCACGATCGGTGCCGGCCACGCCGACGACGACGGCGTTCGCAGCTCGACCGCGTCGATGAACGGGACCGATGCGGCCTCGTTGGGAACAGCCGGTCCGAAGGGCTGCGGCGAACCGAGTCCCTGCGGGCGGGGACGGGTGAGGAGGTCCCACAGCGGTCGTGGCCGCGGGGAGCCGTAGCGTTCGAACTCGAGGTCAGAGCGCAGCACGATCGTCCCGACGTTCATCATGCGGGCCACGGGTGCCAGCGACGCCGACTCGAAGGTGCCCTCCTGGATGCGGTGGTCGAGCGCGATGAGGAAGTTCGCCGACGCCGGCGACCCGAACGGGATCAGCTCTCGACCGACCCACGGGCGGTCGATGAGACCTGGGAGCACGGGATCGACCGCGTTCCCCCATCGATACGCCGCCGCCTGAGCACCGGGGATCTCGAGGACGCGCGTCCGCCCTCCGTCACGATCGAGTGCATCCGCCGCCGTCCGGACGTAGGCCGGCAGGTCCTCGGGTCGACTCAGGCCGTCGGCGACGTAGCCATCCGCCCAGACGGGCGCGAAGTTCGCGATCGCCAGCACGCCGACGACACCGATCGCGACGGCCTGCACGCGCACGCCCAGACGACGGACCACGACGAGGCCTGCCGCGATCAGCACCGCGAGCCCGAGCACGATCAGCGGTACGGCGCGCGGAGTGCTGCGCATCGCGAGCCCGGCGGTGGATCCCGTCGCGAACGCCTTGAAGATCGACCCGAGCGGTGAGGGGGCGTCGTAGGGGTACGCGCCGACCGACGCGACCACACCGATCGTCGCGAGCGCCACGAAGAACGAACGGTGGCGCCATCGCGTGATCGCGGCACCGGCGAAGGCGGCAAGCGGAAGGGAGAAGCCGATGAGGAGGAGCCACTGCCGCTGCGTGAGATCGACCGCGTGCTCGACCCAGGCGCCGAGTGCATCGCCGCCGTAGAAGAACCAGTTGCCCAACCCGCGGAGCACCTCGGTGGGCGAGGAGCTCTCGGCGACCGTCCGCACGCTCTCGGACACCGCGAGATAGTTCAGCCCGAAGCGCCCCTGCACCGAGAGGCCGGCGACCCACCACAGCGAGGTCAGCATCACGAGGCTGCCGATTCTCAGTGCCACGCCTCGCGCCTCGCGCCACGTGGCATCCCTCCGCACCACCGCGAACGCGAGCCACAGCACCGGTGCGACACCGACGAGGAGCAGCGCGGTCGCGTTCGTCCCCCCGACCGTGAGGACGACCAGCGCGAACAGTGCCGGGTCGCGCCAGCCGCCGCGGCGCAGCGCCCGCGCCACGAGCGCCACCATCCACGGCAGGCCCGCCCACGGCAGCAGGATCGCGGTGATGCGAGCCGAGTAGGCGAGCTGGTACGGCGTGAGCATGTAGACGAGTGCGGCCACGATCGCGGTGGGCCGGTGTCGCCAGCCGAGCGTCGAGAGCAGGAACATCACGCCGGCCCCTGCTGCGAACAGGATGGAGCCGAGCCAGAGGCGCTGGGCCAACCAGTCCGGGAGGCCGATGGCGTCGGAGGCCCAGTAGTAGGGCCCCATCGGGAACAGGTAGCCGATGTTCTGGTGCGGCACCGTCCCGAACCCCGTGCTGGTGTCCCAGAGATACGGGGCTCGCGCCAGGAGTCGGCCGGGGTCGAGGTACAGGTACTGCTTGGTGTCGGCGCCGACCCGACCGGGCGCCGACGCGATGGCCGGGACGTACGCGACCAGCGCGAGGAACAGGTACGACAACGCGCCGCGCCGCGCGTCCAGCTCGCCGCGCACGCGGCGAGCGAAGCTCACGCGCGTCGCCGTCGGCGGCGGCGGGCGTCGGACGCCAGCGCCTCGAGCGTGCCGACCGCGGTTGCCTCCCACGTGCACTCCGCCGCCCGCTCGATCGCCCCGGCCGAGAGGCGGGTCCGCAGGTCGTCGTCGGTGAGCACGCGTTCGAGCGTCGCGGCCATCTCGGCGTTCGCGTCGACGAGGAGCCCGCTGCGATCCGCGTGCACTGCGTCGCGATGCCCCGCGATGTCGGTTACGACGGCCGGCGTCCCGCACGCCGCCGCCTCGGTGATCGTCATGCCCCATCCCTCGCGCGCCGAGGTGCTCGCCAGCACCCAGGCGCGTCGGTACAGGTCGATCAGCTCGTCGTCGTCGACCCGCCCCACGAGGTGGATCCAGTCGTCGGCGCCGTGGTGCGCGATGACCGCCTCGATCGCCTCCCGCTCGTAGCCCTCCCCCACGATGACCGCCTCGAGCGCAGGCACCCGCGCCTTCACCGCCGCGAGGGCTCCGACGAGCAGGGGGAAGCGCTTCACCGGGACGAGCCGACCGACCGCGACGACGAGTGGCGTGGGGGAACGCTCCCCGCCCGGCCCGTAGCGGGCGTCGACACCGGGCGCCACCACACGGACACGCTCGTTCGCGAAGCCCATGTCGTGCACGAGCTCGTGCTTCGACGTCTCCGAGAGCGTCACGACGGTCTCGTTCCGGTACAGCGGCGGCGCAAGGCGCGCCTCGATGAACCGGCCCAGCCGGGCGAGGTGCGGTGGCAGCGTCATGTCCCACATCTCGGCGTGCAGGTGGTGCAGGAAGATCACCCGGGGCCCGGTCGTCCACAGCGGCGAGAAGAACGGCATCCCGTTCCAGATCTCGACGAGCCCGTCGGCCCGGCCGTAGCGACGGGTCATCTCACCCAACGCGGCCCGGGGGAAGACCATGTAGCGGCCGGCCTTGCGGACGACGCGGTAGCCGCTCCGGTGACCGAGGCGGGGATGCCCGCTGGCGAACGACGTCCGCAGCGTGACGTCGAGCCCGGCTTCCGCCCACATCGAAGCGATCTGGTGCGCGTGGATCTCCGAGCCACCGGCCTCGGGGTCGTCGAGGTCCCTCCATGCGAGGAGATGGACCCGGCGCAGGCCGGCGGCTGCGGCGATGTCGCCGAGCTTGCGGGCGACCGAGCCGCCGGGTGGGGTCCCGCGGGCTTCTGGGGTCCCCCTGCCTTCGTCGCGCCGTTCCACGAGCCCTCCGCAGGTCCCTGATGCCAGGCTCAGAGTAGGCCACGGAGGTGCCCCGACCGGCCACGCGTGCGCAGCATGCGCGCGCCGCGCGCATGCTGACCGCCGCGCGGGCGCCCGTATGCTCACCGAGTGCCGCGCCTCGTCCCCGTCCTGGTCGCGGCCTGTGTGGTGCTCGGCGGGGTCGTCGTGAACCTCCCCGAGGGCGATGCGGCGGCGTCCGCGGCGCCGAAGCGGGTCCGCATGATGGTGCTCGGCGACTCCGTGATGGTCGACGGGTATCCGGGCGTCGCCGCCGCGGCTCGGGCGACGGGCCGGATCGCGCCGTTCAACAACTCGTTCGCCGGCTTCGGCCTCTCCACCCAGCCGTGGCGCAAGCGGTACCGGGCGGCGATACGCGAACGACGCCCCGACGTGGTCGTCGAGCTGCTCGGCGGGTTCGACCTGGAGGCCGCCCGCGACGATCCCGTCGGGTACGCGGCGACGGTCCGATCGGCCATGCGCCTCCTCAGCGGGGGCGGACGCATCCTCGTGTGGGTCGGGATGCTGCCCGCGGACGGCGAGTTCGTCGACGACACCCTCCGGCGTGGGCTCAACGACATCGTCCGGGCCGAGGCCGCCGCGCTGGCCGGCCGAGTCGTCTACGTCGACCCCGATCCGGTGTTCGCCGGGCCCGACGGGGTGTACGCGCCCTTCCTCCCCGGCGCCGACGGCACCCCAGTGCGCATCCGCAAGGTCGACGGAGCCCACTTGTGCCCCGACGGCGCCGCACTCCTGGGCCTCACGGTCGTCGCGGCGCTCCGCGACCCGCTCGACCTCCCGACCGGACGCCCGAAGCCCGACGGCTCGTGGACCCGCGGCGCGTGGCGCGACGACCCCGTCTACACCGACTCCACGTCGTTCGACACCGAAACGCTGGAGCTGACCACCGACGTCTGTCCGGCGCCAGCCTGATCCTCCGAATCGCCAGGGTCGCCGCGGCCGCGATCCGGACGCCATCGGTCGAGCCACGCGGCGAGGGGCACCGCGGCCGCGATGACGAGCAGGATCTCGGCAGGGACGCGATAGCGGGTGTTCCCGAACGCGATCATGGCCGCGAGGGTCGACGAGATCGCGAGCCCGACGAGGGGGTAGATGATCGTCTTCCTCCGACGCAGCATCACGAGGCCCCCGATCGCGAGCAGCGCCAGCACGTAGAACTGGGCGAGCGCGATCCTCGTGACCTCGTTGGGGCTGCGGCCCTGCTCGAAGCTGTCGAAGCTCAGCTTCTGGATCGGTCGGTACAGCTCCCACATCCGGCCGATCCGGGCCGCGGCGACGACCGGGTAGCGCCCGAGGTTGTCGCGGAGGTAGTCGAGCCCGTCCTCGCGGAACTTCGCGGCGACCTCCGACTCATCGCCGGGGCGCTTCCAGCGATCGGCCATGCAGGTGAGGTCCCACCAGCCCAGACGGTCCCCGTGGAAGGTGGTCTCGCAGTAGGTGTTCGCAAGCGTGAAGTCGCCGCCCGTCGACAGCGTGACGGGCTCCTCGAACCGACTGAGGTTGTAGCCCACCCACGGTACGACCGGGAGCGCGGTGAGCAGCGCCATGGCCCCGAGGCGTTGCAGACGCTCCTTGGTGACGAGCCCCCGGGCTCGGAGCGCGAGCGGGAGCGCGACGATGGGGAGGTAGAAGACGATCTCCGCCCGCGTGAGTGCGACGAACCCGCAGGCCAGTCCGAACCACGCGGCGTTGCGCAGGCTCGGAGCACGCCAGAACTTGTAGGCCAGCCACACCACGAAGGCGACCGAGAGTGCGGTGATCGTCTCCGACAGCACGAGCGCGTCGTTGACCCAGAGGTTGGCGTAGACGGCAGCCAGGAACGCGGCGATGATCCCCACCCGCGATCCGGCGACGGACCGCCCTGCGATCCCCACCATCGGCACCGTGAAGGAGCCGAGGATGCCGCCGGCGACGATGTGCTGGCGGAACGTGTCGAAGCCAAGGCTCGACGGGATGGCGAGGAACATCGTGTAGAGCGGTGGGTGCTCGGCCCCGGGGAACACACCGGTCTTGCGCACGGCCCAGGACCAGGGGTCGACGAAGCCGAGACCCTGCGCGAGCGCGTTGGCCTGGTAGTGGTAGTACGCGGAGTCGCCGCCGATGCCCTGGTCGTACTTCCACTGGAAGATGAAGATCAGTCGGACGGCGAGCCCCACCAGCGTCGCGGCGAGCAGCCACGACGCGAACCGGCGAGCGCGCATCGAGTCGGGCGGCGCGTCCCGCTCGGTCGACTCGACGCGCATCCGGGAAATCGTACTCGTCGCCCCGTCGATCCCCCGATCGCGACTCGGTGCTCGCGGTTCGGTGATCGCGTGTCGGTCGCGGCGCTAGTCTCTGCGCGCTGCCCGGCGCCTGACAGGAGAACGCGGTGCTCAGCCGCATTGCGGCGCTCACGCCGAAGCAACGCACGGTGCTCGCGATCGGGCTCGTCGTCCTCATCGTCGCGATCCCGGTGCGCGGTCTGTTGCGCCAGCCCGGACCGCCGATGGAAGAGGGCTTCATGCTCGTCTTCGGCGAGAGCTTCCTCCGGGGCGATGTCCCCAACCGCGACTTCCTCCACCTCTACGGGCCAGGTGGCGTGTGGGTGCTCGCCGGCGTGTTCGAGCTGTTGGGCACGACGCTCGTCGTCGAGCGGCTGGTCGGCCTCGCACAGCTCATGGGGATCATCTTCGGCGTGTTCTTCCTCGCGCTCCCGTGGGGACGCAAGGTCGCACTCGTCGCGGGCGCAGTCACCGCGCTCGTGATCATCCCCCCGATCGGGCTCACGGCCCTCGCATGGAACGGTGGCCTCGCCCTCGGGCTCCTCGGCTGCCTCGCGGGGGTGCATGCCACCCGTGCGACCGAGGCCCGTCGCCGCGGGCTCCTCGGCCTCACGAGCGGCGCACTGCTCGGCGCCGCGCTCCTCTACCGACCCGACCTCGTGCTCGCCGTCGGGCTGGTGATCGTGGTGCTGTGGCGACGCCTCGACGCCCGCGCCCGGGGACGGCTCCTCCTCGGAATCGGCGCCCTGCTCTCGCTGTATCTCGTCCACATCGCGATGGCGGGGATCGGCGACTCGATCCAGGGCATGGTGATCGACCCGATCTTCCACCTCCGGGGAGGGCGCAGCCTCCCGCTGCCGCCGTCGTTCGACCACTTCGACGGCTTCCTCCTCGAGGCCAAGGAGGCGCTCCAGGTCCGGTGGCCGATCCCGAGCCTCGCCGGCCCGGCACAGCTGGCGACCTGGTTCTGGCTCATGCTCGCCGCCGTCGCCGCCCTCGTCGTCACCGCCCGTCGGGCGCGTCGTGGACGGCCCGACGCCAGGACATCGCTCACCGTTACCACCCTCGCGGTCGTGGCGGCCTTCTGCGTCGGGATCCTCCCGCAGGCGCTGCAACGGCCCGACACGGTGCACATCGCGTGGGTCAGCTGCATCCCGCTCGGGTTCCTCGCAGTCGTCGGCGCCGAGATCGCACGGACCCGCCGCCCGTCGTGGGGCTCATGGAAGGTGCTCGCGCTCGGCGCGCTCCCGCTCGTTGCGGTCCTCTACCTCGCCGTCCCCAACTTCCTCGTCCGCGACTATGCCGACATCTCGCTCGAGACGTTCGGGGTGCGGCGTCAGTCCTACGAGATCCGCAACGCCGGCCGCGTCTTCTACTACGGCGCCGAAGCGAACGCTGCCGAGCTCGCCGAGCTCCTCCCCGTCGCAGATCGGATCGCGAAGCCCGGCGACCGCCTCGTCGTGGGGACCGGCGACCTGCGTCGGACGCCGCTCAGCGAGGCCTTCCTCTACTTCCTGCTGCCCGACACCCGCCCCGGCACCTTCTACATCGAGATGGACCCCGGGGTCGCGAACGCCCCGGACTCCCGGCTCGCGGACGACCTCCGCCACGCCGATCTCGTCATCCTCTCCCGTGCGTGGGACGGGTTCGACGAGCCGAACGACTCGCGCGAGCTCGGCTCGGCCGAACCGAACCGCGTGCTCCGGCGTCACTTCTGCAGCGTGCTCGACACCGGCACCTACGAGCTCCTGCGCCGTTGCGACGAGGGCACCGGACCTCGCGGCGAGCCGGCCAGCTAGCACCCGGGAACAGAGGGACCGCACCCGGTCGGTAACATCACCCGATGCGGACGCTCGTCGTCGTTCCCACCTATCTCGAGGTCGAGAACATCGTCGAGGCGCTCACGCGGGTGCGCGCCGCAGCACCCGCCGTCGACATCCTCGTCGTCGACGACAACAGCCCCGACGGGACCGGAGCGCTCGCCGAGCAGACCGCTTCCGAGCTGGGCCAGATCGACGTGCTGCACCGCCCGGCGAAGACGGGCCTCGGCGCCGCCTACCGCGACGGGTTCGCGCTCGGGATCGAGCGGGGCTACGAGGTGCTCGTGCAGATGGACGCCGATCTCTCGCATGACGCCGACTCGCTCCCCGACCTCCTGGCCGCGGTCCACGATGGCGCCGACCTCACGATCGGGTCCCGCTACGTCCCGGGTGGCCAGATCCCCCACTGGCCCTGGCATCGACGCGCGCTCTCCCGGTCCGGCAACCGCTACGCGGGCTTCATGCTCTCGTGCGGCGTTCGCGACATGACGTCGGGGTTCCGGGCGTACCGGGTCCCCACGCTGCTCGCGGTCGAATACGCCGAGACCCGCGCGATGGGATACGGGTTCCAGATCGAGCTCGCGTACCGCGTCTCGCGTTGGGGCGGGGCAATCGTCGAGACGCCGATCACGTTCTCGGACCGTGTCCGTGGGCACTCCAAGATGTCGCCCTCGGTCGCGTTCGAAGAGCTCTGGCTCGTCACGTGGTGGAGCATCCGCGACCGCCCGTGGTGGGGCCGTCGGCGACGCTCCGCCGAGGGTCAGGGCACCCAGCTGCCGAAGAACGCGAGCACCGAGTAGGCCACCAGCCCCGCCGCGCTCGCGACGAGCACGGTGCGCTCGACCTCGCGACGCTTCGTGAGCAGCGCGATCCCGATCACGAACGGGAACGCACTCATCGCGTAGCGCTCGTACGAGCCCAGGTTCTTCGCGGTGAACCCGAGGACGAGCGTCGCTCCCGCGTACCACGTGTACGACGCCGGCAACCGCCGTGCCACGACGACCAGCACGAACGCGAGGACGATCGCCCACAACAAGGGCGACCCTGAACCGAACCGATCACCGTTGGCCAGGTCGCGCGCCGCGTCCACGATGCGCGTGAACGGGTCCTGGAACCCGCCCCGGAGCTGCGGATGGTCCTGCACGCTGAGGGGCTCGAGGAAGTCGCCGAACTCGATCGCGGAGTACACGAGGAAGCATCCGAGCCCGATCGCGGGACCGACGACGGCGACCGCACGCCGGACGCGAGCCCGGAGGTCGAGCGTCGGCCATCCCCGCAGCGCCTCGACGAGCGCCGGCAGCGCGAGCAGCACACCGAGGGGGCGCGTCGCCCCCGCGAGCAGTCCGAGCCCGCCCGCGACCTCCCACCGCCCGGTGCGGAGCGCGAGGAACACGCCGACGGCGAGCGCCATCACGAGTGCCTCGGCATAGCCCAGCACCAGCGACACCGCGACCGGGAAGAGCAGGCCGAACCACGCAGCCCGCACGGCAGTCGCGCGATCTCCCGTCTCGAGCACGACGAGCCGGTGCAGGAGTGCTGCGAATACGAACGCGGCGAGGTTCGCGCACACGATGATCGCGACGTCGGTGTGCCCGAGGAACACCACGCCGAGCACGCGCGACACCATCGGGAACAACGGGAAGAAGCGCAGGCTCTCGGCCGAGAGGGCCGCGTAGCCGTGCTCGGCGATCTCGCGGTAGAACGCGGCGTCCCAGGCGAAGAGCCCCTGGCCGAGTTGGACGGGACGGGGGGCCCGCCCGATCTCGTCGAAGACGAACCTCGCCAGGAGGAGCGACCCCACGACGAGCACTCGCGAGACCAGCCACGGGAGCGCGGTGGCCCGCAGGTCCTCCCGGACGAAGCGGGAGGATCGAACCCGTGCGATCACGCCGTCACGTTCGGGATCACATCGGTGGCGAAGCGCTCGAGGCTCTCCGACGACGGGAAGTCGCGGAACCACAGCACGAACTCGCGACATCCGGCGTCGACGTACGCCTGGACCTTCTCGGTCACCTGTTCGACCGTTCCGACGAAGTTGTCGCGCACGTACTCCTCGTGCTCGCCCCGCCCCCAGAGCTGGCCACCGCCCGGGGAGTCGAGCCAGGCGCCCAGCGCCGCGTCGTTATCGAAGATGCGGCAGTCGGGGCCGTGGGTCCGGACGATCGTAGCGAAGTCGCGCCCGACGTCGTCGCAGTGGCGATGCAGGATCTCGGACTTGTGCACGAACGCGTCGAGGCCGACCTGCCAGTTGGTCTTGTCGGCGTGCTCGGCCGCGATCCGCAGCGTCACCTTCTCCCCTCCACCCCCGATCCAGATCTCGGGGAGGTCCTGGAGGGGTTTCGGGTCGCAGTACGCGCCGTCGAAGCGGAGATGCGACCCTTCGAAGGTGACAGTCTCCTCCGTCCACAGGCGCTTCACGACGGTGACGGTCTCCTCGAGGACGCGGAGGCGCTCGCGCGCCGCGAGGAACGGGTAGTCGTAGGCCTGGTACTCGCGCTCGTACCAGCCTGCGCCCAGCCCGAGGATCAGGCGCCCACCGGACATGACGTCGATGCCGGCGGTCTCCTTGGCGAGCAGTCCCGCGTTCCGGTACGAGGAGCAGGTCACCAGCTGGCCGAGCCGGATCGTGGCGGTCTGCTGCGAGAGGGCGGCCAGCGTCGTGAACGCCTCGAAGCAGTGGGTCGGTTCCCGGCGGGGCACCGTCTCGACGTGGTCGTAGACCCAGAGGTGGTCGTACCCGACACGCTCGGAGACCCGCGCGAGCTCGACCGTGCGCGCCCACGCGTCGGCCGCGTCCCACCCGGTGTACTCGAGCTTCCAGCCCTGCGGCGCGAACGCCCCGAAGCGCAGCGGTGCGTCAGGCATCGGTACGCCAGGCATCGGGGCCACTCCTCGCGGGGACGCGAGTGAGGTGCATCGCGAGGTTCCAGCACAGCACCTCACGAGCACCGGGGATGCGGGTGAGGAACGGGGCCCACGACCAGTATCGGGGCTCGGCCCGGTCGAGGCGCAGGCCGGGCTGCTCGCGCGCGAGTCGCAGCCCGTCGCGCACGTGCAGCGGGAAGAGGCCTTCCCCGGGCACGTTCTTCGGCGGCGGGCCACCGTGGCGCTTCTCGTAGACGCGCGGCCCGCGCTTGGTGCCGAGCAGGTGGTACGGGGTGATGTTGTGCCCGCCCCACGGCGAGTACCAGTTGGTGTACGAGACGTACGCCCAGGCGCCGGGACGCAGGACGCGCTCGATCTCGGCCATCACGTCGGCCGGGTTCGGCACGTGCTCGAACATGTTCGAACAGAACACCCCGTCGACGCTGGCGTCGCCGAAGGGCATCCGGGCCGCGTCCGCCGCCACCGCGCCGTCAGGCGGGTCGCCGGCGAGGCAGAGCTCGTCGTGGGAGCCGTCGAACGGCACCACCCGGGCGTCCCGGGCCCGGAACGCGGTGGCGTAGAACCCGGGGCCGCAGCCGACGTCGATGATGGTCCGTCCCGCCACCGGGCCATGACGGCGCTCGAGTCGGGCGACGGCTTCGGACGCGAGCACCTCGTAGAACGGCGCCGGGTCGTGCTGCTCGTTGCGGAAGAGCCGCCAGAGGCGGCGCACCCGGGCGACCCCCTTGAGGGGCGCGCCAGACGGGGAGGGCGGTGGGGCTGCGGGATCGGTTGCAGTAGTCATCGACCAGAGATCATCGCGCTCCGGCGGCGTCCTCCTTGAAATCCCACCACTGCACCTCGACCATCATCGGGAGGAGATAGGCCACGTAGAAGGAGGTGATGGCCAACATCCCGTGATCCTCGACCTTCTTGTCGACGATGTCGACACGGTCGTCGCGCTCGCCGAACGCCTTGGCCCGGGCCAGCATCTCGTCGAGCTCGGCCTCGGTCTCGACCGACATCCCGTAGTGGTCGAGCCGGGGACACGTCATCGGCGAGTCCTCCGAGATCAGGAACACGAACTGCTCGTACGTGTAGCAGGAGAGGACCAGCCGGTGACGGTCCTCGGTCATCGTCGGCAGCTCCTTCCAGCCGAACACCTCGTCGTAGAAGCGCACGATCTCGCCCCGACCGTTCTCGTCGAGCAAGTCTGCGGGCACGCTCATCGCGACGTGGTTGAACCGAGGCGAACGTCGCTTCGTCGGTGCGGTCATCGGGCACTCCCCTCTCGCGCCACCAGGCGCGGGACGATCATCACCTTCGCGGCGAGCTCACCTTCGACGAGCCCTCGCAGCGCATCGAGCAGTCCGTCGAGCGGGACGTCGTCGGCCTCGATGAGCTCGGCAGCCGGGAACGCAGGATCGGACAGCATCTCCAGCGCCCGCTCGAAACCGTCGGCGTCGTAGATGAACGACCCGGTGATCGTGAGCTCGTTGAGGAGGATCCGGTTGCCGTCGAGGCGCGGCGACTTCATCCCGGCTCCGACGAACACCAGCGTTCCGGCGCGGCGGAGCTGACTCAACGCGAGCTCCATCGCCGCGGCGTTCCCGGAGCACTCGAGCGCGACGTCGAACGGCTCGTCGACGATGTAGTTGGGCGACGGCGGGGGCGTCAGCTCCGAGGGATCGATCGCGACGACCCCCAGTCGTTCGACCAGCGCTCGACGCTCGGCGTGCGGTTCGCTCACGACGATGTCGGTGACCCCGCGCATGCGGGCGGCGGCGGCACTCAACGCGCCGATGGGCCCGGCGCCGGTGATGAGCAGGCGTTGCCCGGCGCGGACGCCGCCCCGCGTGAGGCCGTGCAGCGCGACCGCGAGCGGCTCGGCCAGCGCGGCTTCCCGGAGACCGAGGCCGTCGGGCAGGCGCAGCAGCGCCTGCTCGTCCATCCGGATGTACTCAGCGAAGGCGCCGTCGTTGCCCGGGCCCTCACCCGCCGCACCGCGGCCCAGACAGAGCGAAGGACGGCCGGCGAGGCAGAACTCGCACTCCCCGCAACGCTGCGACGGGCCGCCGACGACCTCGTCGCCCACCTTCCACTGCGTCACCGCGTCACCGACTGCCACGACCCGCCCAGAGAACTCGTGCCCCTCGATCGAGCCCGGATGACCCCAGCCCTCGAGCACGAAGTGGATGTCGCTGCCGCAGATGCCGCAGTGACTCACCTCGAGCAGCACATCGTGCTCGGCGACGGAGGGCACCGGACGCTCCTCCACCACGATCTCACCGGGTCGCGTGTAGACCGCGACCCGCATCATCTGCGGGATGCTCATGCGCGCGCAGCATGGTCGGCACCTGACACGCGCGTCAACTTCGCTCTAGGGTCGTCACGAGCCGGGACCCGAGGGACCCGGACCGGAACATCGGGGGAAGTCCATGCGCGTCGTCGCCCTGCTCACACTCGTCCTGGCATCACTGGCACCGGTCGCGTCCGGGGCGTCGGTCGCTTCGGCCTCCACGCCCGCGAAGAACCACCAGGCCGCCGACAGCGTCCGCATCGTGAACCTCAACCTGCTCCACGGCACGTTCTGTCCGCCGGAGACCGAGCTCTGCCAGGCCGAGGATCGTGTCGCGCTGCTGGGCCAGCAGCTCGAGGCCGCCGACTGCCCGGAGGTCGTGGGCCTCCAGGAGATCAACCAGAACCTCGCCGACATCCTCGACGTGACGCGCAAGACCCTCTGCGGCGGCGACTACAAGATCGCGTTCGGCGGCAAGACCACGAGTCTCGACACCGAGCGGGTGTTCACCACACTCCCGATCAAGAGCACGAAGGTGATCAAGCTGGTCGGCGGGTTCCGGACCGCGTCCCGCGTCGTGCTGTCGTCCCCCCTCGGCCCGCTCGTCATCGTGGTCACCCACCAGGACGGTGATCGCGAGTCCGTCGTGCCCGGCTGCAAGATCTGCAAACCGCCGTGCTCGACCGACGAGCCGATCCTCGAGTGCCAGACGGTGGCGTCGGCGTCGCTCGCCGAGGAGGGCAAGCCCAAGGACGCGGTCCGTGTCCTGATGGGTGACTTCAACGTCAACGCGACGTCGGCGCGCTACCAGAACCTGCTCGCCGACGGGTGGGTCGACGCGTACATCGCGGCCGGCAACCCCGAGTGCGATCCCCTGACCGGCGTCGGCTGCACCAGCGGCCGTGACGACAAGTCGATCGAGACGCTCAAGGACCCGAACGCCAAGGAGTCCGAGCGCATCGACTTCGTCTTCGTCAAGGGCTCCAAGCGCTGCACGGTCACCTTCGACCCGGCCGACGACGGGAACGACAACGGACTCGGCACGGGGCTGTTCGGCGCGACACCGGCGGTCGACGGACCGGGCGGGCTGGTCTGGACCTCGGACCACACCGGCGTGAGCGCCGACCTGCGCTGCACACCGAGCAAGAAGGGCTGACGATGGGCCACGACCTCGTGATCCGCGGCGGGACCGTGATCGACGGATCCGGCGCCCCCGGGCGCCTCGCCGATGTCGCGATCGACGGTGACCGCGTCGTCGAGGTGGGCGACGGGCTGTCGGGCGCTCGCGAGCTCGACGCGTCGGGCCGCGTCGTCGCCCCCGGGTTCATCGACATCCACACGCACTACGACGCGCAGGTCTTCTGGGACCCCGCGCTCACGCCGTCGTCG
>JBKJJI010000438.1:0-4572 GCA_046598115.1 Acidimicrobiia bacterium
CGCCGACATCGGGATCGTGGTCTCCGACCGGGGCATCGGTCCCGGACAAGGGACTGGGAACGTACGTCGGATCCGCTTCGTCAACGGCGAGCCCCAGGCACCCGAGACCATGGCGTCCGGCCTGGCGTTCCCCGACGGCATCGGCATCTTCGTGCCGAAGCGGCGCTGAGACCGGCCCCGGGCTCGAACGACGCGCCGCGGCACACGCCGCCGGCGAGGCGTTCTTCTGAGGCTGTGGCGGCCTCAGGGGACGACACGCGCCGCCGGTACCATCGCGGGATGACCCCCGCCGTGCAGATCCTCGCAGTCGGCGCCGCCGCCCCGTCACTGCGCCTCGCCTCGGCCGACGTCAACGCCGCCTGGGCCCGAAAGGGCGGGCGCGGCCAGGCCGCGGTGTGCGCGCCCGACGAGGACGTCCTCACGCTCGCCGCCGACGCCGCGCTCCGGGCACTCGCCGCCTCGGGTCTGCAGACCGACATCGTCGACGGGCTCTGGTGGGGCACCACCCGTCCCCCGTTCGCCGAAGGGCCGAGCCACGCCGTCCTCGCGAGGGCGATCGGTCTCTCCCACCGCTCGGGCGGCATCCTCTGCGCCGGGTCGCCCCACTCGGGGATGGAGGCGCTCCTCGGCGCCGCCGACGCCGTGGGGGCAGGGAGCGCACGCGTCGCACTCGTCGTCGTGTCCGATGCGCTCGTCCCCGGCCCTGGCACCGGGTTCGAGGCCCGGTCGGGGGCCGGTGCCGCCGCGATCGTGCTCGTGTCGCACGGGGGCACGGCGCAGCTCACCGAGCGCGTGACCCGCACCTATGCGTTCCTCGACCGTTATCGCGGCGACGTCGAGACCGAGACCCGCGACCTCTACGACCCCCGCTTGTTCCGCGAAGAGATGTTCGTCCCCACGATCCGCGAGATCGGCGAGCAGCTCGCCGGAAGCAGTGGGAGCGCCGGA
Organism: Acidimicrobiia bacterium; assembly: GCA_046598115.1. Taxonomy (GTDB): domain Bacteria; phylum Actinomycetota; class Acidimicrobiia; order IMCC26256; family PALSA-555; genus DASUAO01. The sequence goes on from JBKJJI010000438.1 coordinate 949, forward strand.
TCGGCACCGCACGCCTGGTCGCTCCCCGACCCCGACGGGCGCCTCGGCGCGACCGTCGCCACGCAGCTCGGCGTCGAGGACCTGGCGTCGGCCGCCGTCTACGGCGAGCTGGGTGACACCGGAGCGGCGGCAGCACTCCTCGGCGGCATCGGGAGCCTCGCGACGGTCGGCACGATCGCGATCGTCGGGTTCGGCGGCGGACGCGCCACAGGCGTCCAGATCTCCGTGAAGTCGCCCGTCCGCGGCGCTGACGCAGTCGCACGCGCGATCGCGCGTGGAACGCCCACGACGTACTCCGCGACGATTCGCAGCCGCGGTCAGCTCGTCCCGTCGGGTGAGACCGTCCAGATGGGCGTCCCCCCGGGGAGCGCGCAGTTCGTGCGCGGCATCGACGAGATGCTCGGGCTCCTCGGTGCGCGATGCGTCGACTGCGGCACCATCAACACCCCACCCTCGATCCACCCGCACTGCATCTCGTGCGGCAGCGCCAAGTTCGTGCTCGAGCCGCTCGCCCGACGCGGCACCGTCCACACGTTCGTCGTGAACCAGACGATGCCGGCACCGTTCGTCGCGCCACTGCCGATCGCGGTCGTCGACCTCGAGGACGGCACCCGGGTGATGCTCCAGTGCGTCGGCGACGGCACCGACATCGCGATCGACGCGCCCGTCGAGCTCGTCCTGCGTAGATACGCGCACGAGCGCGGCGTGCCGGTCTACGGGTACAAGGTCCGCGCCACCGGCGCGAGCAGGACGAAGCAGGCCCGATGATGGAGCAGGCTTGATGATGGGGGCAAGCCCGATGATGGAGCACGCAGAATGAGCTGGAACAAGGTCGCAGTCGTCGGCGCGGGGCTCATCAAGTTCGGCGAGCTGTTCGAGCAGAGCTACGAGCAGATGGCCGCGGGCGCCTTCGCGGCCGCGGTCGAGAGCGTGGACGAGGGCTTCGAGCCGGCGCAGGTGGAGGCCGCCTTCGTCGCCACCCAGCGCGGCACCCTCTGGGGCCAGGAAGGCATCGGCGGGAACACGATCCCCACCGCGATCGGCCTCGCCGGCATCCCCTGCACCCGGATCGAGAACGCCTGCCCGTCGGGTTCCGACGCGTTCCGCGTGGGCGCGATGGCGGTCGCGAGCGGTGTGCACGACGTCGTGCTCGTGATCGGCGTCGAGAAGATGCGCGACAAGTCGGCCGACGAGGGTCTGCTCTCGCGGGCCGCGGCCGGGCACCCGATCTTCACCCGGGGCGAGACGGCGCCGGTGCTGTTCGCGCCGTTCGCGACCCGGCATATGCACGAGTTCGGCACGACCCGCGAGATGCTCGCGTCCGTCGCGGTCAAGAACCACCACAACGGTGCGCTCGACCCGTACGCGCACTTCCAGAACGAGATCACGATCGAGCAGGTGATCGACTCCCCCGCGGTGTGCTCACCGCTGCACCTCCTCGACTGCTGCCCGCAGACCGACGGCGCGGCCGCGGTGCTGCTCGTGAGCGCCGAGATCGCCGAGCGGTTCACGAAGAAGCCGGTGTACGTGGCCGGCTTCGGGGTCGCGACCGACCATCCGTACCTGCACGAGAAGTCGACGTTCACGGCGATGAAGGCGACGCAGCTCGCTGCGGAGCGCGCCTACGCCATGGCCAGCGTCGAGCCGAGCCAGATCGACAGCGCCGAGGTGCACGACTGCTTCACGATCACCGAGATCCTCGACATCGAAGACCTCGGGTTCGTCGAGAAGGGCAAGGGCGGCGTGGCCTCGCTCGAAGGCGAGACCTCGCTCACGGGCCGCATCCCCATCAACACCTCCGGCGGCCTGCTCGCCAAAGGGCACCCGATCGGGGCGACCGGTGTCGCACAGATCGTCGAATGCTGGTGGCAGCTCCGGGGCGAAGCGGAGGAGCGGCAGGTCGAGATGCGCAACGGCTACGCGCTGCAGCACAACGTCGGCGGCCGAGGTTCGGGCGTGTCCGTCATCAACATCCTCACCAACGTCGCCGGGTAGGGCGAGATGCTGCGCTACGAAGTCGGCGACGACCAGGTCGGCCGCATCACCCTCGACCGGCCCGACGCGAAGAACGCACTCACGATCGAGATGCGCGACGGGATCGTCGACGCGGTCCGTTCGGCCCGTCAGGACCCGAACGTCCGGGCGCTGCTCATCACCGGGGCCGGTGATGCCTTCTGCGCCGGGATGGACCTGTCGGCATCCACTGTCACGAAAGCCGCCGAGCCCGACTACGAGACCCGCAGCACCGCCGAGGCACTGCGCGTCGGGGTGCAGGCGTTCATCCGCGAGCTCTGGGAGCTCGACAAGCCCACCGTCGCCGCGGTGAACGGCGCCGCCGTCGGTCCGGGTGCCCACCTCGCGCTCGCGTGCGACTTCGTGGTCGTGCACGAGCGCACCCGGTTCCTGTGGTCGTTCGCCAAGTGGGGTCTCGTCGTCGACGCAGGCGGCGCGTACCTGCTCCCCCGCCTGGTCGGGCTCCCCCGGGCCAAGGCGATGGTGATGCTCGGCGAGGGCGCGACCGGCCAGGAGGCCGTCGACCTCGGCCTCGCGTACCGCTGTGTCCCCGAAGACGAGCTCGCAGAGACGGCCGCCGAGCTCGCGGTGCGCCTCGCGTCGGGCCCGACCCGCTCGCTCGGGCTCTCGAAGCGACTCCTCAACGAGTCGTTCGAGACTGATCTGCACCGTTCCCTCGACCTCGAGGGCTCGTACCAGTCGCTCGCGGCGACCTCCTCCGATCTCATGGAGGGCATGGCGGCCTTCCGGGACCGTCGCGACCCCGACTTCACCGGTCGCTGACGGGCCGCGAGGCCACCCGAGCCCGAGCCCGAGCCCGAGCCCGAGCCGGGCCCGACCCCCGACCGAGCACGTGACGCTCCGGCGCCGTCACGACCCCGCAGCGTCACTTGGTCGACCGATGAGCCGCGCCGGTAGTGTCTGACGTCCACGTCAGGTCAGCCAGGGCAGGTCGGGCGGCGCCGGAACGGCGCATCACCCGGGAACCAGGAGTCGCAGGAGCATGGGCCAGTTCGACGGCAAAGTCGCGATCGTCACGGGCGCGGGACGCGGCATCGGCCGCGAAGAGGCACTGCTGTTCGCCAGCGAGGGCGCTGCCGTCGTCGTGAACGACCTCGGGGGCGCACGCTCCGGCGAGGGCGCCGACACCGGACCGGCCCAGGAGGTCGCCGACGAGATCATCGCGGCCGGGGGAAAGGCCGCCGCGAACACCGACGACTGCTCGAGCTGGGCCGGCGCCGAGAACCTGATCAACCAGGCGGTCGAGACCTTCGGCGGCCTCGACATCCTCGTGAACAACGCGGGGATCCTCCGCGACCGGATGATCTTCTCGATGTCCGAGGAGGACTGGGACGCGGTGATCGCCGTCCACCTCAAGGGTCACTTCTGTCCCACCCGTCACGCCGCCGCGTACTGGCGGTCGGAGGTCAAGGCCGGCAACCCCGTGTCCGGTCGCATCATCAACACGGCGTCGGCCTCGGGACTGTTCTGCAACGCCGGCCAGGCCAACTACGCCGCCGCGAAGGCCGGCATCGCCTCGTTCACCAACGTGTGCGCGCTCGAGCTCGGGCGCCTCGGCGTCACCGCGAACTGCCTGGCCCCGGTTGCCAT
>JBKJJI010000095.1:0-16214 GCA_046598115.1 Acidimicrobiia bacterium
CGCCGACATCGAGCTCTACCGTCGAGTGCGCGACACGCTGGGCGAGCGGATTGCGCTCGTCACGAACTTCCGCTCACGACCGGGGATCGTCGCGTTCGTCGACGAGGTCTTCTCGTCGCGCTTCGGCGACGACGACCCGCTCCAGGCGCCCTACGACGCACCGGTCGCGCACCGCCCGGAAGGCGACGATGCCGCGGTACGGGTCTTCGGCGCCGCCGCCCCCAAGGGGACGAACCTCGATGCGCTGCGCCGCACCGAGGCCGACGAGCTCGCATCGATCGTCCGGCGTGCGCGCGCCGAGCGGTGGCAGGTACGCGTCGACGGTGACAGCGCGGCCACGCGCGATGCACGTTACGGCGACATCGCGATCCTCCTCCCGACGCGCACCACCCTCCCCTACGTCGAGGTCGCGCTCGACGCGCTCGGGATCCCGGCCCGCGTCGAGAGCCAGTCGCTCGTCTTCTCCACGACCGAGGTCGGTGAGCTGCTCAACGTGCTCAGCGCGATCGACGATCCCGTCGATGACGTCTCGATCGTCGCGGCACTGCGGTCACCGGGCTTCGCATGCCGCGACGACGCGCTTGTCGAGTTCGTGCACGCGGGCGGATCGTGGGACTACCGCCGCGACCCGCCGAGCGCCCTCGTGCCGGACCACGCTGTCGTGTCGGCGCTCGCTGATCTCCGGGCGCTGCACGAACGCCGGTGGTGGGAAGGGCCGAGCGAGATCGTCGAGCGGGTGATCCGCGAGCGGCGGCTGCTCGAGCTCGCGGTGGAGCGGCCGCGGCCCCGGGATCACTGGCGCCGGATCCGGTTCGTCGCCGACGCGGCCCGCACCTATGCCGACGCCGGGGGCTCGAGCCTCCGGGGCTTCGTGACCTGGGCCCGCGGGCAGGCCGACGAAGACGCCCGGGCCGTGGAGGTCGTCGTGCCCGAGCCCGACGACGACGCGGTCCGGATCCTCACCGTCCACGGCGCGAAGGGCCTCGAGTTCCCCATCACCGTGCTCACGGGGCTGGGGCTCCGCGAGCAGCCCCGCACCGGCCGCGTGCTCTTCGGGCCCGACGGGCCGCTGGTGAGCCTGCGCGCCGAGAGCCCGTTCGTCGAGGACGGCTTCGACGCGCTGAAGGAGAAGGAGAAGGCCGCCTGGCGGGCCGAGCAGATCCGCCTGCTGTATGTGGCGACCACGCGTGCCGTCGACCACCTCGTGGTGAGCCTCCACCATGTCGAGGGCGACACGTGCCTGACCGCACATCTGCTCGACGCCGCGACGACCCGCCCCGAGATCAGCCACGCGGCCGTCGGTCCCGAGCCCGGGCGCACATCCGGTGCGGCGTCCGGCCCGGCACCCGGTGCGGCGCCCGGTCCGGAGGCGGTCCCGGATCGCGACGCGTGGATCAGGGCACGAGCGCATGCGATCGCGGCCGGCCGACGTGCGCCGGTGGTCGCAGCCACCACCGTGGCGCGTCGGCACCTGCCCACCGACGATCCCGAGCCCGGTCCCAGGGAGCCCGGTCCCAGGGAGCCCGGTCCCAGGGAGGAGGACGAGGTCCCACCGTGGCGGCGAGGCCGCGCCGGGACTGCCATCGGGCGGGCGGTGCATGCGGTGCTCCAGTCCGTCGACCTCGCGACGGGCGCCGGGATCGACGCCACCGCGCGTGCCCAGGCCCTGGCCGAAGGCGTGCCCGATCGCGAGGACGAGATCCGGGCACTCGCCGCCTCGGCGCTGGAAGCACCGCTGGTGCGCGACGCGGTCGCCAACGGGTGGCGCTGTTGGCGTGAGGTGCCCGTAGCGGCCCCGATCGCCACCCCGATTGGGGGGGTGCTCGTCGAGGGGTTCGTCGACCTGCTCGTGGAGACACCCGACGGGCTCGTGGTCGTCGACTGGAAGACCGACGTCGTCCGCGACGAGGCCGCGATCGACCACGCGCTCGAGCGCTATCGGCTCCAGGGGGCGGTGTACGCGCTCGCGCTCGAGGCGGTGCTCGGCCGACCGGTCGCGCGGTGCACGTTCGTCTTCGCCGGTGCGGGCAGCAGCGCCGGTGTGGTCCAGCGCGACGTCGCCGACCTCCCGGCCGCCGTCGCCGAGGTGCGGGCCCTGCTCGCCGAGGCACTCTGACCAGCCCCAGAACCCGCGCGTCGAGGCGCGCCCGCCATCGGGCACCGGCGCCCGTGACGCCCTATCGTCACACAACCGCAATACGTCGGCCTGCGACCCGCGACATCGACCGACGACGCTGCGTTCCCTGTTCCTGACGAGCAGCGAGTCCCCAGCCATCGCCTGCACCCGGAGGACGTGTGACCGGCGTCACCCCAGCATCGCCCATCCGCCTCCGGCTCGCGCTCGTGGGCCCCCCGGGCTCGGGCAAGGGCACCCAGGCGCGCTTGCTCGCCGAGCGGTACGGGCTCGACCCGGTCTCGACCGGCCAGCTGCTCCGCGACCTCGCCGCACGCCACACCCCGATCGCGCGGGTCGTGCGCGGGCTCCTCGAAGCCGGGCGGTTGGTCCCGAACCGGATCGTCCTCGATGTGGTACGCAAGCGGCTCGCCGCACTCGAGGCCGCGGGTCGGGGCTGGATCATGGACGGGTTCCCGCGGACCACCCCCCAGGCGCTGGCGTTCGACGCGATGCTCCAGGCCCACGCGCTCGACGCCGTCGTCGTGCTCGACGTCCCCCCGGAGATCGTCGCCACCCGACTCGCGGAGCGCGGGCGCCACGACGACGGACGGTCGACGATCGAGCGGCGCGTGCGGTCTTACGAGCGCGAGACGAAGCCGATGATCGAACGCATGCAGCGGGACGGCTCGGTGCTCCGCGTCGACGGCGACCAGTCGATCGAGCAGGTCCACGACGACATCGCGGCCCGCCTCACCCCGGTGGACGGGATGACCGGAGGCCTCGGCGCGACCTGACCGGATGGCCCGTCCGGATCGGCCCGATCCGGACGAGAGGACTACGGCGTCGGCGTGCTGTTCCCGTTGCCGTTGCCGCCGGCGTTGCTCGTGCCGTTCCCACCGGCGTTGCCGTTCCCGGGGTTCGAGCCGGACTGTCCCGGCGTCGAGCCGGACTGGCCCGGCGTGGTTCCCGCCTGACCTGGAGGTGCCGACCCGGACTGTCCCGGGGTGGCCCCTGCCTGACCCGGCGTCGAGCCCGACTGACCCGGCGTCGACCCGGACTGCCCCGGCGTCGACCCGGACTGCCCCGGCGCGTCTCCTGAGCTGCCGTCACCCTTCGAGGCGTCGGAAGTCGTGGCGTCCCCTGCCGATCCGGACACGGACCCCGCGGCAGGGGAACCGGGGGCATCCGCGCCCGTCGGCGTGGGAGCGTCGGCGTTGGCGTCGGCCGTCGCACCACGATCGGAGGCCACGACCGCCGGAGGCCCCGCAACGGAGGCCGCGGCGACGGTCGAGCCGATCGCGACAGGCGTGGCTATACCGGCAACGCTCATGAGCATCGAACCGGCCACCGCACCCGCGCTGCCCTGCGCCGCTGCGGCGGAGGTGACCATCTGCGCGCCCGCGCGCATCGGGACCCCGAGGAAGGGGATCTGCGCGAGCCACGCGGCCAAGCCGGCCGTCCACCGGAGTCGACCGATGGAGACGTTCATGAAGCCGCGCACCACGACCGGGTCGAAGTGCGTGCCGGCGCAGCGCTGGAGCTCCTGACGCGCCTCGACGGCCGTCTTCGGCCGGTTGTACGAGCGCACAGCGGTCATCGTCTCGTACGCGTCGGTCACCGCGACGATCCGTCCCGCGAGGGAGATCTCCTCGCCGCGGAGGCCGTCGGGATAACCCGTCCCGTCGTAGCGCTCGTGGTGCTGACCGATCGCGTGCAGCCAGTCGCCGAGCCATGCCTCGAGCGACTCCGCGAACCGCTCACCCTCGTGGGGGTGGCGCTGGATCACGTGCCATTCCCGCGCATCGAGCTTGCCCGACTTGTTGAGCACCGGTGCCGGCACCGAGAGCTTGCCGATGTCGTGGAGGAACGCGCCCCATCGCAACCGGTCGGCGTCCTCGGCGGGAAGGTGCAGCTCCTCGGCGACGAGCTCGGTGAGCGCGCGCACCCGTTCGGAGTGCCCGCGTGTGCGACGGTCGTGGGCGTTGAGGGCCGCGCCCAGCATCGCGACCTCTTCGGGCCCGAGGGGATCGCCGCCCTCGGCGCGGATGGCCTCGATCCTCATCGCGAGCGCCCGCTTGCTCCCGGCGCGCAAGGCCACCCCGAGTCGCGACGGCGCCTCGTCGGGGAAGATCAGCGAGAGACGGAGCAGGAACGACAGTGGCAGGAGTCGGCGAGCGGCCCGATCGACGACCATCAGCGCGATCATCGACGCGACGAAGATCACGCCGTACCAGAGCACCGTCCCGATGACGCCCGAAGGCGCCGGCAGGACGCCGGCGAGCGCGATCCCCGTGGTCGCGGACGCCGCGACCGGGATCGCCGTGGCGAGCACCCGCACGAACCCGCCCAGGACGCGTCTCGGCGCCCAACGTGCGGGCGCGGGCGGAGCCGTCACCGCCTCGGGCGTGCAGTCGGTGTCGGCTTCGGCCTGGTCGACCGTCCGGTCGAGCACTGCGGTTCCCATGCTGGCCCCTCCCGACGGAGATTGCTGAACCCTTCCTTTCGTCACGGAGAGTGGTCGACTTGAGCGCGACGCGGACAATCTTCCGGCCGAAACGCCGAGAAATTCGGGCATTTTCGGCGTTCCTGGGGAGGCCGCGGTAGGGTCGCTCGTGACCAAAACCCGAACCACATGACCCCCGACGACGAGCGCATCGCACTCTTCCTCGACTACGAGAACCTCGCGATCGGGGCCCGCGAGGCCTTGGGCGGCAGCGGGTTCGACTTCCGCCCGATCGCCGATGCCCTCGCGGAGCGGGGCCGGGTGGTGGTCCGCCGGGCCTACGCCGACTGGTCCTACTTCGAGGACGACCGCCGGGTCCTCACCCGCAACCACGTCGAGCTCATCGAGATCCCCCAGCGGATGGGCGCCGTCCGCAAGAACGCGGCCGACATCAAGATGGCCGTCGACGCGATCGAGCTGTGCTTCGAACGCGGGTACATCACCACGTTCGTGCTGGGCACCGGCGACAGCGACTTCACGCCCCTCGTCCACAAGCTCCGCGAGCTCAACCGCAGGGTGATCGGGATCGGGGTCGAGGCGTCTACCTCAGCGCTGCTGCCGCCGGCGTGCGACGAGTTCCTCTTCTACGAGCGCCTGGAGGGCGTCGAAGGGGCCAAGCCGCGACGGCCTGCGTCCAAGCGTGGCGGCGCAAGGCCGACGAAGTCGACGAAGTCGACGACTGCGGCGACGAAGAAGGCCGAGCCCGACGTCGACGAGGTCGTCGAGACCCCCACGTTCGATGCCTCCGAGCTCGATGCCCTGGTCACGCGCACCCTCGCCGGGCTGGAACGCACGACGAGCGGCACCGTCCTCGCGTCCCTCCTCAAGCGCACCATCCTGCGCAAGGACCCGACGTTCAACGAGGCCAACTACGGGTTCCGGGGGTTCGGCGAGCTCATGCGCCACCTCGCCGACCGCGGCGTCGTGGCGTTGCGCGAGGGCAGCGCACAGGGCGACCCGGAAGTGACGTTCCCGACCGGCGCCGGCGATCAGGAAGCGGCGTTCGAGCTCCTGCGCTCGACCGTCGTGCAGCTCACGGAGAAGAGCGGGCCACCGCACCTCTCCGGCCTGAAGACGCAGCTGCGCAAGCGCCAACCCGAATTCTCCGAGAAGCAGTTCGGGTACGGAGGGTTCCTGCAGTTCTGCAAGGCGGCCCAGGCGCGCGGCGCGGTCGACCTCGTCGTCGACGACGACGCCGACGACTACCTCGTCCATCCCGGCGAGGGCACCGCGTCCTGACCCGAGCGCCGGCGAGCCCCGGTCACGCCGCGCGTCGAGCGCAGCGCCCCGGAGCCCCCGACCGTGCTCGGGCCGCTACTTCTTCTTGGCCTTCTCGAACGTCCCCTCGAGGTGCCACACGCCGGTGAACCCGTCGAAGGACCCGCCCGCGATCTGACTCGTCCACTCGATGGTGAAGGCGCCGGTCTTCTTGTCGTAGGTGCCGGTGAGGGCCGAGGTGCCACCCGTCGCCGAACCGTCGGGCTTGGGTGCGCCCTGGTTGAACTCCTGGCCGCCGTACGCGACCGAGATCGCCTTCAGCTGCCCGCGGAGCGCGCCCTTCTTCGACGCCACGATCTTCGGTGCCGGCACCGCCTCACCGCTCTGCGGGTCCGTCTCGTTCGTGGACACGGCGAAGTTCAGCGCGAAGAACGTCGCGGGCTCCACGATGGCGTCCGCGAGGCCGTTGCCGGCGGCGTCGAACGGCGGATCGGGTTGGGGCTGGTATGCGCCCGTGCGCAGCCCGCCGTCGCTCCCGGGCGTGAGGCTGGTGTACGACGGGTCGGTGCAGGTCGAGTCGCCGTTGGGGAGGAACGGACCGGCATCGGCCGTACCGCCGGCCGCGACCATCCGGAAGTAGGACCCGGCGACCTCCGCGGTCGCGCAGTCGGCTGGGTCGATCTGGAACGTGCCGACGAGGGCGCTCGACTTCTTCTTGGCGCCGACCTCGGCACCCGCGGTGGCGGTCCCCACGAGCGCCAACGCGGCGATCGTGGCGAGGACGGTTCGGGTACGGACTCTCATGTGACTCCTCCTTGGAGCATGCGATCTTCTGGTCTGGGATCTGGGGAACTGGGATCTGGGGGACTGGGTTCTGGCGGTTCGGCGGCGTGCGACCTGCGGGGCCGGCGGGCTGCGACGGCCATCGCAGCCACGATCGCTCCAGGCACGACGAAGAACCACGGGAACAGGCCGAACGGCGGGAGCGCGTCGACCCCCTGGTAGTTCTCGACGTTCTCCTGCATGGTGGCGATCATGGGCGCGAAGTCTCGGAAGGTCTCTGGCCAATCGTCCACGAACCGTGCGACGTCCGACCCCGGCGCCGCCGTGAGCGCGGGGAGGACCGCGGTGCGGAGGTTGCCCTCGCCCGCGGCCATCGTCACGAAGTAGCCCTGGATGCTGCGAAGCTTCGTGACCGTCATGTACGGCCGGAAGTCGTCGATCATCTCGGCGCCCTTCGGCGCCCGGGTGAACATCTGGAAGATCGCCGGCGCGGCGACGACACCGAGACCCATCACCGCCAGCGCGACGAGGAGCCCGCGTGCGGAGCGGCCCCGGCGCCCGGCGACGAGCGCCGCGAGGCTGAGGCCCGCGATGAGCAGCCCGGGCGCCACGAAGAACCACGGGAAGAGGACGAAGGACGGCAGGGCGTCGACGGCTTCGTAGTTGGGGATGCCGTCGCGCATCGTGCGCAACATCCCACCCATGTCGGCGTCGACGGTCGGCCACTCGTCGACGAAGGCCGCGAACGACGGGAAGCGCGCCACGATCTCGCCGTCGGTGAGACCGAGATCGGTCTTGAGCGCCGGGAGCACGGTTCGCCCGATCTGGGCGTGCGCGTCGTCGATGACGGCGAGCTGGCCCTGGTACCCGCCGATCGCGGCTTCGGTCATGTACGGGCGGAAGCCGTCGATCATGTCGGCGCCCCCCGGCGCCCGGGAGAACATCTGGAACGCCGCCGGGGCGAGCGCCAGGCCCAGGCCGACGACGACGGCGACCACCAGCGGACCCCGACGGGATCGGACGCTCGGTGCGGGCATGGCTCCCTCGGTCGCGAGCGGGTCGGTAAATCCGACCTCTCAGGTCGAGAATCGTAGCCGCGTACGCTGCCCGAGCACATGTCGACGCTCCTGATCGTCCACCACACGCCGTCGCCGTCGATGCACGCCATGTTCGATGCGGTGCGATCCGGAGCGCGTGACGACCGGATCGAGGGGGTCGACGTGCGCGAGCGTGCCGCCCTCGCCGCGACGGTGTCCGACGTCCTCGAGGCCGACGCGATCGTGCTCGGGTCCCCCGCGAACCTCGGCTACCTCTCCGGTGCGCTCAAGCACTTCTTCGACCAGATCTACTACCCCTGTCTCGAATCGACGGTCGGTCGTCCGTTCGCGGCGTACCTCCACGGGAACGACGACACGACGGGTGCGGCGAGGGCACTCGAGAGCATCACCACCGGGCTGCGGTGGCGCCTGGTTCAGCCGTTCGTCGCGGTCGTCGGCGACCCGAGCTCCGACGATCACGCTGCGTGCCGGGAGCTCGGGGCGAGCGTCGCGGCCGGGCTCACCCTCGACGGGGGCTGACGCGACACTGCCCACGGGAGCGGGCTTCCGTCGACCCGAGGGTCGACGGGGATCAGCCGTTGGTGAACTGGTGTGGGCCGAAGTCCACAAGGTGTCCCGGAGCGGGGCGTGCGACCAGGTACCCCTGGATCCGCTCACACCCCATCGCACGAAGATGCCGAGCCTGGGCCTCCGTCTCGACCCCCTCGGCCACCGTCTCGAGCCCGAGCGACTGTGCAAGCCGCACGATCGCCTCGACGATCGCGGTCGACTCCGGGTCCTCGCCGAGACCCTCGACGAACGAGCGGTCCACCTTCAACGCCTCCACCGGGAACCGCTTCAGGTAGGCGAGCGACGAGTACCCCGTGCCGAAGTCGTCGATCGCGAAGTGCACCCCGATCTCGCGGAGCGATGCGAGCGCGTCGGCGATCTCCGACCCTTCGTCCATCAGGATCGACTCGGTGACCTCCAGCCAGAGCTGGTCGGCGCGCAGGCCCGAGGTCGCCAGGACACGCTGCACCACATCGGGGAACCCCGGGTCGGTGAGCTGGCGCGGCGAGAGGTTGACGTGCAGCATCTGACCGACCCCGCACTTCCCGGCTCGCTCCCACTGGGCCATCTGCATGCACGCCGTCTCGAGGATCCAGGCACCGAGCGCGGGCATGAGCCCGGTGTCCTCGGCGATCGGGATGAACTCCACCGGCGCGATCGACCCGAGGGTCGGGTGCTCCCACCGGGCGAGCACCTCGACGCCGAGGATCGCGCCGGTTCCCGCATCGGCGATGGGCTGGTAGTGACCGGTGATCGCCCGTGTGTCGACCGCGCTTCGCAGCGCCTCGTGGACGAGGAGCTTGCGGGAGACGGCGGCCCGCAGCTCGTCGTCGAAGACCTCGATGCGGGCGCGCCCGCGCTCCTTGGCGCGGTACATGGCCACGTCGGCATGCGAGAGGACGGCGTCGGGGGTCGTCTCGGGGTCCGACACGAACGCGATCCCGATGCTCGGGGTCACCACGAGCTCGCGCCCCGACGGGAGTCGGATCGGCTCGCTCACGGCGTCGCTGATCCGCCGAGCCAACGCGAGCCCGTCGTCGGCGTGACCGAGCCCCGGGCTCACGACGATGAACTCGTCACCCGCGAGGCGTCCCAGGCGGTCGTCGGGGCGGATGACGGCGGCTGTCCGGGTCGCGACCGTCTGGAGGACCCGGTCCCCGACCGCGTGACCGAACGTGTCGTTGATCGTCTTGAAGCGGTCGAGGTCGAACACGAGCACCGCCACGAGCGAGCCGTCCCCGAGCCCGTGGCCCGCGGCGTTCGAGAGGGCGGCGATCACGACGTCGCGGTTCGGGAGGCGGGTCAGCGGGTCGTGGGTCGCCTGGAAGCTCAGCTCGTCCTCGACGCGCTTGCGGTCGGTGATCTCGAGGAAGGTCCACACGATCGAGTCGGTGGATCCGGTCGCTTCCTCGACCAGCGGCCGGACGCTCGTCGAGAACCAGCGCCGCGATCCCCCGTCGTCGGCGCCGACCACCACGCGGCGCTGGGCCTGCCCGGTGCGCAGCGCCCGCTCGACCGGATGGTCCGCCGGCGGGAGCGGCGCGCCGTACTCGGTCACCATCGGTGAGTGGTGTATGAGTCGGTGGACGTGGATGTGCGGGAGCACCCATTCGCCCATCAGACGCTGGGCTGCCTCGTTGACGGAGGCGAGCTCGCCGTCGCCCCGCACCACGATCACACCTTCGTCGAGCGACGCGACGACCGCGGCGTAGCGCGCTTCGGCGGCTCGCCGCTCGACCCGTTCCGTGAGGTCGGTCGACACGGCGACCGAGCCGGTCAGCTCGCCGACGTCGTCGCGGAGGGGCGCGACCGACACGAGCACGGCGATCTCGCTGCCGTCGTGGCGATGGTGCATCTGCTCACCCGCACGCAGAGTGCCGTCTGCGTCGATCGCACCGGCGCCGAGCACCTCCCCCACCGGTCGTCCGATCGCCTCGGAGGCGCTCGCGTGGTACAGCGTCTCGGCGGCGGGGTTCCATGACGCGATCCGTCCGTCGGGGTCGGTCGCGACGACGGCGTCGGAGACGTGGGTGACGAGGCTCGCCTGGTACCGCAGCGCGGCGTCGGCGCGTCGGCGCTCGGAGATGTCGCGGAGGATCACCTGGTAGGCGGGGCGACCCTCCCACTCGATGAGCACCGAGATCGACTCGATCACGACCGGCGCACCGTCGACGCGCTTCATCACCGCTTCCGTGGGCTCGGAGACCATCCCGGGCTCGGTGAGGGCCGAGATGCGCTCGAGCGTCTCCTCGAGCGACTGGGGGTGGATGAAGTCGAGGATCGGGCGACCGACGATCTCGTCCATCCGCTCCGCACCGGCGAGGCGCAGCCCGGCCGGGCTCATGTAGCGCACGATGCCGTCCTGGTGCACGGTGATGGGGTCGGGGCTGAGCTCGATCAGACGCCGATATCGGTCGATGACGCTGCGCAGGGCGTGCTCGGTGCGGCGCTGCTCCGACACGTCGGTGACGATCCCGACGCATCCGGTGCCGCTCCCGGTCGGCGCCCGGAGGCGACGCGCCTGCACCCGTAGGTCGACCGAGGTCCCGTCGAGGTCGTCGAGCGTCCGGTCGAGGTCGAAGTGCTCCCATGGCGTGTCGTGGCGCATCGCCACCACGATCGGGTCGAGCAGGGCCGCCGCGGTCTCGGGCGCCAGGTTGAGTACGTGCGCCGGGTCGTCGAACCAGTAGACGATGTCGCTCCCGACGTCGTATTCCCAGCTCGCGATCCGCCACAGGCGCGCGGCGGTGTCCAGCGGCCCTTCCAGGCCACTGACGAGCGGAGAGTCGGGAGCATCGAACTCCGGGAGCCGTGAACGGTCGATGGCCATGGGATCGACCGGTCCTCCCCCCGAGTTGACGTCTTTCTGGGGGAGCAGCGTAGGACCGAGATCCCGGAGATCCGCGGATTCCCCTCGGCGCGCGTGGGGACCGCCGAGCGCAGGCCCGGGCGGTCCTCAGGCTCGGGGAGCTTCGAGCAGGATCGCCGTGTTGTAGCCGCCCATGCCGATCGACGACTTGAACTCGATCCCCGGCGACCGCGGGACGACCCCGGACACCAGACGGGGATGGCCAGGGGCCACCTGCGGCGGAGCGGGGATGAACCCCTGGTCGAAACTCATGCACGAGATCGCCACCTCGACCGCCGCCGCCGCGGCCTGGCAGTGCCCGACCAGCGGCTTGTAGGAGAAGATCCCCTCGGCGTCCGGGAACAGCTCGTCGAAGAGCGCGCCTTCGGCCGCGTCGCACTGGCGGGTGCCCGGTCCGTGCGCGTTGAAGTAGCGGACATCGACCGGGTCGACCCCGGCGTTGTCGAGCGCCTTCTCGTAGCACGCCCCGATGTACTCGGGCTTCCCGGCGAGCGAGATCACGTGGTGTGCGTCGTGGCTCATCGCCCCACCCCGCACCGACACGTACGCACCGTCGGGTCGTGACGACATCATGAGGCCGACCGATGCCTCACCGCCGACGAAGCCCTTGCTGCCCTCCTGGAACGGCCGACAGGCGTCGAGCGGCGGCCGGTCGACGACGACGACGCCGAGATCGACGAAGTGCCGCGCGTTCTCGGCAGTGGCCGAAACATCGGTCGCGATCACGAGGACGTCGTCGACAATGCCCGCGTCGATCCACATCTTCGCCGTGAGGATCGCGGCGTTCCCCGACGCGCACATCGCCACCACGCTCATGCAGGGCCCGTGGAACCCGTGTTCGATCATGAGCGTCGTGATCGGCGTGGAGGGCATGAGCCGGATGTACTCACGACGCGAGAGCTTGCCCTGGCGCTCGACGTAGAAGTCGCGCCACAGCTGGACCTCGGAGAGCACGAACGCGTGGATCACGCCGACGGTGCCGCCCGGGCGCCAGCCACGCTCTCGCGCGTCCTCGATCGCCTCGCGGGCAGCCGCGTGGAGCGACTGACTGAATTTCGACGGCCCGTCGGAGGGGTTCCCCTCACCGGGGATCGTGGCGAGCCAGATCGAGTCGCGACCGAACTGGGCCGCGAACTCGGGCTGGAGCACCGCGGCGGGCTCGCTCGTGACGAGGCCGTCCCAGAGGTGCTTGTTGCCCCAGCCGTAGCCGGTGACGGTGCCGACACCACAGATCGATGGTGCCTGCGTCGACGCGATTCCCATGGCAAGCCCCCCAAGCGCAGTTGCCTGACGCAACTGTTCCAGAGATCACCTTGCGCGCGCAAGGGGCCACTCCTGCTGACCAGACACCCACCACAGAGACCACAGCCATCCGCACCCTCCCCATGCGCTCCAACAAGCCCCGGCGCCGGACCACACCGCTAGATTGCGGCATCGGAGCCGGAGATCCGGCGACCGGAGACCGAGAAGGGGGATGCCGATGAGCCTGTTCGGGCTGCGCTTCGACCTGCGGAACCCACCCCATGCCCACACGACGATGGCCGAGCGCTACGACGCGGCCCTCGCGATGACCGAGTGGGCGGACCGTCTCGGGTTCGTCACGGTGGTCGTCTCGGAGCACCATGGCTCCCCCGACGGCTACCTCCCGAGCCCGCTCACGATGGCCGCGGCGATCGCCGCGCGCACGAGCCAGGTCCGCATCCAGATCGCCGCGCTCATCCCGCCGTTCCACGACCCGCTGCGCCTCGCCGAGGACATCGCGGTGGTCGACCTCCTGAGCGGAGGGCGTCTCGATGTCATCGTCGCCAACGGCTACGTGCCCGGCGAGTTCGAGATGTTCGGGATCCCTATCGGCGAGCGCGCCCGACGGACGACCGAGATCATCGAGGTGCTGAAGCAGGCGTGGACCGGTGAGCCGTTCCCCTATCGGGGCAGGACGGCGCGCGTCACCCCGACTCCGTTCCAACCCGGCGGCCCGGCCGTGATGCTCGGCGGGAGCAGCGAGGCGGCCGCCCGTCGCGCGGCCCGGATCGCCGACGGGTTCCTGCCGTCGACGCCCGACGTCTGGGAGCACTACGTCGACGAGCTCGCGAAGCTCGGGAAGCCCGACCCCGGACCAGCGCTCGGGGGCGACACGAGCACCTTCCACCTCGCCCGCGACGTCGAGCAGGGCTGGGCCGACTTCGCGCCCTTCGCCATGCACGAGACGAACGCGTACGGCGCATGGATGGACGAGGCCGGCGTCGGCGCGGCGGGCGGCTACGCGACCGTGACCGACGTCGACGCCCTGCGCGCCTCCGGCCAGTACCGGGTCCTCACCCCCGACGACCTCGTCGCCGAGCTGGCCGGGCAGGGGCCGTTCGGGTTCGCGATGCTCCACCCGATGGTCGGCGGCCTCCCTCCGGAGCTGGCGTGGGAGAGCCTGCGCCTGTTCGAGGCCGAGGTGCTCCCCCGGCTCGACACCTGAGCGTCGATCGGCAGGCCGCCCCCAGGCCGGACGGGGGGGCCGGGTCGGGCCGAGATGCCAGGGCGCCGGGGGCCGGATCGAGGCCCTCGCCTGGGACGGCAGCACCCTCTGGCAGAAGGACATCGCCAGCGACACCGAGATGCAGCAGGGTCGCGACCCGAAGAAACTGTGCGCGCAGCCATGCAAGGGCTTCCTCCCCCAGCACTCCGAGCAGCAGCTGTGGCCGGAGAAGATCGTGGAGTACGACCCGGCTGCGGACGCGTTCGTCTGGGAGTGGAACGTCTGGGACTGGAAGAACCCGTACTACGCGCTCCGACCCACCAGCCCGCGCAACAGCGGCGCCGGCTTCCCGATCCGCCAGAACTGGTTCTCCCAGGTCGACAAGTACGGCAAGGACTTCCCGGCCTTCGCCGGCAAGGAAGCCCAGCTCACGCCGCCGACGGCGCCGCCCGCCGACGACGAGAAGAAGGACGAGAAGAAGGACGACTAGGACGCCGGCGGCGGCGTCCCGCGCGTTGGCTCGGGGCGACGCTCGCTCTCAGAACGTCGGCGCCTTCCCCGACGCGAGCCAGGTGGCCACGTCGCGCTTCCCGGCCTCGTAGCCGAGCTCGATGAGCTGATCGAAGGCCTTGAAGTCGGCGATGCTGAAGTCGTCGATGTCGGGGCGGATGTAGAGGTCGCCGTGGTCGGCGTCCTGCTCGCTGCCGAGCTCGGTGAGGCGCATCAGGATGCGCCCCAGGCCCGCGGCGCTCGTGCGCTTCTTCTTGCGGCCCATCCGGTTCCGGAGCAGCTTCCACCCCGACACGATGCCATCGTCGGGGAGTGCACCGGCGACGACGTCGCGCGTCTTGCCGACGTCGATCGCGATCACGGCGATCCCCGCGTGCTCGTTGCGCATCACACCGACGGGCATGTTGTCGAGCATGCCGCCGTCGACGAGAAGGTCGCCGTCGGGTGTCCGGACCGGAGGGAAGACGCCGGGGATCGAGAAGCTGGACCGGATCGCGAACCATCCGGGGCCGTCGCGGTGCACGACTGCCTGCCCGGTGGTGAGGTTCGTCGAGACGCAGTAGACGTGACGCCACCCGTCCTCGAGGTCGAGCTCCGCGGCGCCATCGCGGATCGACTGGGTGACGCGGCGGCCGCGTGCGAGCGAGACCACCGGGAACGTCACGTCGAACGGCGACGAGTCGAGCACCGCGGCGCGCAGCAGCGCGGCTAGCTCGTCGGGCGTCTGGCCGCGAGCCGCGCCACCCGCCAGCAGCGATCCGATGCTCGTTCCCCCCGTCGCGTCGATCGGGACGCCGGCCTCGAGCAGCGCCCGATAGACGCCGATCCCGGCGATGCCGCGGGCACCGCCACCGCTGAAGACCACGCCGATCCCCCGGCCGAGGACGAGGCGCGCGACGCGGTCGACGTCGCCGTCGCGGTCGACCCGCACGTGATGGTGGCGATCGATGTCGCGCCCCTCGAGGAATCGACGGGTGCCCCGAGGGTCCTCGGTGCCTTCCGGGTGCACCAACACGAGTTCGACTCGGCTCTTGAGCAGTCGTCGACGCTCCGCGATCGCGCGCTCGATGTCGCGGAGGGCGGGCGAGCCGTCGGCGGACGCGACCACGAGCACGAGATCGGCCTGACGGATGCAAGCGTCGGTCCACGAGCCCAGCTCGGAGCTCCCTTCGTACGCGACGACCTCGAACCCGCTCTCGCGCTCGGCGAACCACGCCGCCAGACGGTCCGAGCCCACCTGCTCGAGGTCGCCGACGGCCTCGGCGGTCGCCTCTTTGGTCACGTGGCCGGCAGGCCCGGCGATGTGGTCGAGCGCGCGGTGGAGTCGCTCGCTGAACCCGAGCACGCCGGGTGCGCCGTCGAGCGGGACGACGGCGATCGTCGCGACCGGGCTCATCGGACTGCCCTGGCGGAAGGAGCGGACGAGTCGTCGCACCACCTCGGTCGTGAACTGGCGCTGGATGGCGGGGTTCGCCGCGACGAGCTCGGTGAAGGCGCGGGTGTCGAGTCGCAGGACCTGGCTGTCGCGCACCGCCGTCACCGTCGCCGACCGTGGGTCGTCGGTGATGAGCGCGAGCTCACCGACGACATCGCCGCGACCGAGCTCGGCGACCACCGTCTCCGTCCCGTCGTCGCGCTCGATCGCGACTCGGAACCGCCCGACCGAGACCAGGTAGAGCGCGTCGGCCGCGTCGCCCTGGCGCATCAGGACGGCACCGCCGGGGAGCGCGGTGGGCTCGAACCGCGCCGCGAGCTGGGAGCGGCCCTCGGCGTCGAGACCCTGGAAGATCGGGCTCTCCTCGATCAGGCGCTCGATCGAGTCGTGGAGGGCGGGCCCGCTCACTGCGGATGCTTCCGGTCCGGCTGCCTCCGGTCCGGCCGGCCCGGGACCACTCATGCCGAGGCGGACGACTTTGCGCTGTCGAGGTCGTCGCGCGTGCGTCGGAGCTCGGCCGCGAGCCCGGCGAGGAGCTCGAAGGTCATCTCCGGGAACTCACGGAGGAGCGTCCGGAACATCCGCACGCCGAGCACGGCGACCGTCACCGGGGCCGTCGCGACGACGGTCGCACTGCGTGGCTCACCGTCGAGCAGCGCCATCTCTCCGAAGCACGCGCCGGGTCCGACGGCGAGCACCTCCTCAC
>JBKJJI010000156.1:0-3634 GCA_046598115.1 Acidimicrobiia bacterium
CTGGGTCGTCACGAAGGTGTTGAGGCCGTAGTCGTCGTAGGGACCGGCGATGTGGCCGTCGGCGTGCTGTTGCCCCAGGAGGTACGCGTCGCCGGCCGCGAGGGGAGCGGTGCGCCCGGCCGCGTGGAGCGCGAGCATCGCCAGCGACGTCGAGTTGGGGTTCTCCGAGTACCCGTCGGTCCAGGATCCGTTCCCCTGCTGGCGGGCGACGAGGTAGTCGAGGGCGGGCGCCACGTCGGCGTCGGCCGCGCCGACACCGGCCGCGAGCATCGCCAGTACGACCGCGCCAGTCGTGTCGGCGCCACCGTCCGTCCCCGTGGCGTCACCGTTGAAGGCCCAGCTCCCGTCGCTCTTCTGGGTGTCGCGCAGGACCGTGATCGTCTCGGCGGAGACGTCGCCGTCGACGATCGCCCATGCCCGCACCGCATAGGCGATGTCGTTGAGCGCCGCCAGGGAGATGCCGAACTTGTGATCGGGACCCGGGCTCCCGAGGATCGCGACAAGGTCGGTCGCGCCGTCGCCGGATGGGTCGAACTGCTCCGGGTCGAGCCCGAGCGGGTTGGTGTCGAGCACGATGACCTTGGCCGCCTGCCCCTTCGACACGCCGCCGGTGACGAGCGCATCGAGCGCATCGAGCGGCGTCTTCCCTGCCGCGGTCGTGGTGCCGAGGACCGCAGCCCGGGCACTGGCCGCGCTCCACTCCCCTCCGTCCTGTGCCGCGGCTGCGAGCGCAAAGACTGCGTCGGGCGTCTCGAAGCCGGGGAAGCCCGCGACCTCGAACCCACCGTCGGGCTGCTGCTGGGTCCGCAGCCACGACGTGGCGTTGGCGATCGCGGCCGACGACGCGCGCGCCGGCGTAGACGTGACGAACGATCCGGACAGCGCGATCAGTGCGGTGAGCACGGCGATCGCGCACGCACGAAGAGTGCGCGGCATGGTGGTTCCTCCGCCGACCCCGGACCACGAGGGTCGTATCACGGTCACCCCGAGGGGTGACCTCCCAATGGGAGCGCCGGTGGTCCGGCGGAGGGCGGCGGGTAGCCTGGCTCACGGGTTGCGATCGACCAACCGGTCGCGCGCACTCCGCTCACAGTTGCGGGTCAGCGTCGGTCTTGCACCGACTTCCCCCGCCCCGGCACCACGGCAACGTTCTGCCGAGGCGACGGGACCACCCACGACGTCCGGGTCGAGGGTGACCGCTCTCGGCCGCGGACACTACGGAGATGGCGACCACGATGCAAGTGCAGCCCGAGCGCCCGTGGCACGCGCTCACCTGGTCGGTCTGGGCGCTCGCGTCGGCGGCTTCGATCCAGCTCGCCCCGAGTCCCGTGTACGCGGTGCTCGTGATCACGATCGCCTGGCTGGTGGTGACCACGCACGGTCTCGACCTCCCCTTCGCCCGCGCGTTCGGTCTCCTCGTCGGGATCGCCGCGTTCTTCGCCGTCTTCCGCGTCGTGCTCACGGCCGCGACCACCCACGGAACCGAGGATCTTCTGTTCACGACGCCGTCGTTCCGCGTCCCGGAGCTGCTCGGAGGGTTCGACGTCGGCGGCACGGTGAGTGCACCGATCGTCCTGCGCGCGTTGTCGGAGGGGCTCGTCATCGTGGCGATCATCGCCGTGTTCGCGGCGTTCAACGCGGTGGTCTCGCACTTCGAGCTCGTGCAGACGATCCCGCGTGCGTTCTACGAGCTCGGCCTCGTGGTCGTCGTCGCACTCGCGTTCGTGCCGTCGACGATCACCGCGATCCACGACGTCCGTGAGGCCGATCGAGCCCGCACTGGTGGGCGCGTCGTCCGACGCGGTCGCCTCGTACGCCAGGTGGTGCCGGTCCTCGAGCGCGGCCTCGAACAGGCGGTCACGCTGGCGGAGTCGCTCGACTCGCGCGGCTTCGCCTTCGGCGGGGCGACCTCGCGGGAACGCGGCGCGGGCTGGACGGGGTTCGGCGCGCTCCTCGCGCTGGGCGCGGCGTTCGTCGCCCTCGTCGCGCGGGAGCGCACGGTCGCGATGGTGCTCGCCGGCGGCGGGCTCGTGGCGATGGTGCTCGCGATCCGACTCGCCTCGGTCGCGACGCGGCGCGTCCGCTACCGACCTCGGCGCGTCACCTGCACCGACCGCGCATGCATCGTCGGGGTGCTCGTCGCGCCCGGCCTGCTCGCGATCCTCGCGCTCGCCGGCGACAGCAGCCTGACCTGGACGCCCAGCCCGCTCGCCTGGCCGGCGGTTCACGTGCTCCCGGTGGTGGGCCTCACACCGCTGCTGCTCCCGCTCCTCCGAGCGCCACGTGCCCCTGCCACGGTCGCACGATCGACGACGATCGGCGAAGCGATGCCGGCGGAAGTCGCGGCATGAGCGCCATCGAGTACCGCGGGGTCTCGTTCGGCTATCCCGACGGCCCGGCAGCGCTCCGCGACGTCGAGCTCGGGGTGAGCGCCGGCGAGGTGCTGCTCGTCATCGGGAGCTCGGGTTCGGGGAAGAGCACACTCCTGCGGGCAGCAAACGGATTGGTCCCGCACGCCACCGGGGGACGTCTCGACGGCGATGTGGTGGCATTCGGGCGGTCGACACGCAGCCACCACCCCCGCGAGCTCGCCGACGTCATCGGCTTCGTGAGCCAGGACCCGGAGGCGCAGCTCGTCGTCGACGAGGTCGAGCACGATGTCGCCTTCGTGCTGGAGAACCTCGGGATGCCGGCGATCGAGATGCGCCGCCGGGTCGAGGAGACGCTCGACGCACTCGCGATCGCGCACCTGCGGGGCAGGGCGCCATCGACCCTGTCGGGCGGTGAGCGCCAACGAGTCGCGATCGCGGGTGCGCTCGCCGCGGCTCCTTCGGCGCTGGTGCTCGACGAGCCGACGTCCCAGCTCGACCCGCAGGGCGCAGAAGACGTGCTCGCCGCGGTCGCGAGGCTCAACGCCGACCTCGGCACGACCGTCGTACTCGCAGAGCACCGCCTGGAGCGTGCCGCACCACTCGCCGATCGTGCGGTGCTCATGACCGCCGGTCGCGTCGGTGCACCGGGGGCGGTCGGGGCAGTCCTCGCCGACTATCCGGGGGCACCACCGGTCACCCGACTTGGTGTGCTGCTCGGGTGGCAGCCCGTCCCGCTCACCGTGCGCGATGCCCGTGCCCATGCCATCGCGTCGCCACCGGACCTCGTTTCCGTCCGCCTGGAACCCCCGTCCGCCGCGGGCGATGTGCTCGCCCGGGTCGAGGGGCTCACGGTCGAGCTCGGCGGGCGCCGCGTGCTCCACGGGATCGATGCATCGGTCGCCGCGGGCGAGGTGGTCGCACTCCTCGGCCGCAACGGCGCGGGCAAGACCACGTTGCTCCGCGCGCTCGCCGGGATGACGCGCGCCGAGCGGGGCAGCGTGGTCGTCGAGACCACCATCGCCTATGTGCCCCAGGATCCCAGCGCCCTGCTGTTCTCGGCCACCGTCCGACGCGAGGTCGCCGAGACACTCCGGTTGCTCGGTCGACCCGACCCCGACGCGGTCGACGGCTGGCTCGATCGGCTCGGCATCGCCGAGCTCGCCGATCGGCACCCCCGCAGCCTCTCGGGCGGGGAGCGTCAACGGGTGGCGATCGCGGCAGTGGCGGTCGGCGGCGCCGACGTCCTGCTCCTCGACGAGCCG